>JAITWQ010000223.1 GCA_031285215.1 Syntrophobacterales bacterium
CCGTCTTGGATAAGGTGTTGGCTCCAGGAAGGAAAAGATGACAGCATGGGTCCCAGCCAGTGACTTAGAGACCGGATGCCATGCTCCATAAGCCCTTGCAGGGGAGCGCCGACCGCATAAGTCAAAAAGAAAACAAAACCGAGAATCGCCAGGAGAATAGGGATGCCAAAACAGGGCTGCGTAAGGACATGGTCAATGCGGTCGGTCATTACCACCTGGCCCATGCGGAAACGGGAGACCGTATTACGGGTAATTTCTTCTATCCAGTCATAGCGCCCCCCCACGACAGAACGGAGGGAATCTTCATGGGCGGAAAGCTCGGATTGAATATTGTTCCATATGTCCTCGGGGATGAGTTTGCTCATCATATCCCATATTTCTGCGTCGCCTTCCATGATCTTGGTTGTAATCCATGGAATGGGATAGTTCAGGGGGACATGGGGCGTCATAAGCTGCGTTAACGTGTCATAAAGATGGAGATGATCTTCGGAAACGCCGGGGACATGGGGATGATAGGCAAACTTACCTTCAACAAGCTCCATGGTGCGGCTGAAGAGTTTGTCAATACCCTTGTTTTTTGTCGCGATCATGGGAACGACGGGGATTCCCAATTTCTTCTCCAAAGCCCTGGTGTCAATTTGGATGCCCTGCTTTTCTGCGACGTCTATCATGTTGACGGCAATGATAATGGGTGAACCCAGAAGAAGGAATTCAGACAGAAGATAGAGGCTTCGCTCCATTGCCGCCGCGTTCATCAGGAGAATAATTGCGTCGGGATGCTCTTTAAGGATGAAATCACGGGCGATCCGTTCTTCGTCGGAGAAAGAAGTCAGGTTGTAGGTGCCGGGAAGATCAACAAGGCGCACGCGGGTATTGCCCGATACATGTATCCCTTCTTTCTTTTCCACCGTTTTTCCCGGCCAGTTTCCCACATGCTGGGAAAGTCCCGTCAGTATATTGAATACCGTTGATTTACCCACATTGGGCTGCCCCGCCAGGGCCAGCAGGAGAAGTTCTTTTGGGGGCGCTTTCGCCGCGGCAGGTTCCGTTATTTTCTGCACGATAATCCGCGAAGCCTCTTCTTTGCCCAATACGATTCGTGTTTCCGCAGCCTGAACGATGATGAGGTTTGATTGATTGCGAATGACTTTAAGGTGAATTGCCGGCGCGATGCCCATCCCCGCAAGACGGCTTGGAAGAGAGGCGTCCCCCGTGATTTTACGGATAACGCCGACTTCGCCTTTGCGCAGAGAGGTGACGGGATATTGTTGTGTGTCTGTCATGTGGTGTTTGTATGATCTTTCTGTACACTGTTTAGTAAGGCCATAAAGTTTTATGCTATTTGTGTCAAGGGTGAAAATGAAAGAATTTCTTTCCGTTAATCTGTTTCTTTTTCGCAATGCGGTATTTACGAGAGAAAAAATGGAAATAGAATCAGTCTTGACGGCATATGGGTTCAATGTTAGTGAGGTGGCAAAAGTGCGAATCTATAAATTTATTCGGGAAAGGAAAGATGGGACGGATGGCAGATTTCGATTCGGTGTTGGAAAGATCAATAAATATTCACGGGCACTTATGCCCCGGACAGATTCTGGGGGTAAAAATGGCAATGTTTGGTATGGAACAGATTGGCTTGCCCGTTCCGGATGCCGGCGAAAGGGAGAGACGCCTGATTGTTTATGTTGAAATGGATCGCTGCGCGACCGATGCCATTCAATCTGTGACGGGATGCAGTTTGGGGCATCGCACCATGAAATTTTACGATTACGGGAAAATGGCGGCAACGTTTGTTAATCTTGAAACAGGGAAAGCAGCGCGTATTATTGCCCGTGAGGATTCACGGGAAAAGGCAAAAAAAATATTTCCCGAAAGAGCGGATCCGTATGAGGCCCAGATGCAAGCCTACAAAATTATGGGTAATGAAGAGCTTTTTGATATAATGCCCGTCCGCGTTGACATTCCTCCTGAGGATATGCCCGGCAGACCATTAAAACGGATCGCCTGTTCACGGTGCGGCGAGTATGTTCAGGATGTGCGGGACGTATGCCGTGATGGTCATGTGCTGTGTAAAGCCTGCGATAATGAGTCTTATTATGTGAAAATTGAGGAAACCTGAAACACGGGTATTTTATCAGAGATGATTTTCGTTAATGGTTCTTCTTGAGGCAAAGTAACGTATGGATATTGTATGGATAACGTGTGGAATAGCCGTTGGCGTGTTTGGCGCCATGGTCGGCAGTTTCCTGAATGTTTGCATTTGGCGCATTCCTCTGGAGCAGTCCATTGTTTTTCCCGCTTCCCATTGTCCCGCTTGCTCCCATGCCATCCGCTTTTACGACAACATTCCCATTATCAGCTATCTGATTTTAAAGGGGAAATGCCGGGACTGCCAGGAGCGTATTTCTCCCCGTTATCCTTTCGTTGAAGCCCTGACGGGGTTGTTTGCCTTTCTCCTTTTCTGGAAGTATGGCTTATCCCTCCAGTTGCTCTGTTCTTTTTTGTTTACAGCGTCCCTTATTGTCATTACTTTCATTGATATTGATTATCAGATTATCCCCGATGTGATCTCTCTGCCCGGAATCCCCTTATGTTTTTTGGCGGCTGTTTTTGTGATGGAAGTGCCTTTCTGGGAATCATTGCTTGGCATCGTTGGCGGCGGCGGCGTTCTTTATTTGTTTGCCGCGTGTTACGAGTGGATTAAAAAGGAGGAAGGTATGGGGGGAGGGGATATAAAACTTCTTGCCATGCTGGGAGCCTTTTGGGGATGGAAATCCCTGCTCTTTATTCTGTTAATCAGTTCCTGTGTCGGCGCTTTAGTTGGTATATTCATGATACTGCGGTTTGGGCGGGATATGAAATACGCGCTGCCCTTTGGCCCTTTTCTCGCCCTCGGCGCTGTTTTGTATTTCTTTTTAGGTGAGGTTTTCCAACAAATTCTTTGGCCGGTTTAATTTTCTTCACGGAGGTGAACGACATTGTGCCAAAAT
>JAITWQ010000045.1 GCA_031285215.1 Syntrophobacterales bacterium
TTCCGCCCGCAGGTTAAAACCTGCGGTTAATAAAGTGTCGTCCCGGCGGGACTTGATGCGGGAGCTAATGGCAAAAAAGCAAGGCTTTTTTACACGTTGCGGCGCAAGCGCGGAATTACAAGTATTTAGTTATATCCATGCCGGCCTTCATCGCCGTTTTATAGGATTCTCTCTTAAAGAAGATTCCCCCAAAGAACAGGATAACGGAAAGGGCCAGTCCCATATACAGCCATATCATGTATTCAGTGGCCTCCTTTGTATAAGCAAAAAATATGACGGGCAAACAAATCATGATCATAACCAATCCCGCGTGATAGAGACGGTCGCCTGCGAGCCAGAATAAGGCAGCCCGTGGATTTTTGCGCTTAATATCTTCATAAAAAGCGCGGTCCGGCGAAGAACTGGTAGATTTTTTCTGTGCAGTCAATGAGAAACAACTCCTTTCCGCTGCCGAAGACAAATTTTGTTAGTTAACCGGCAAAAAAATATCTTTATTCCCCAAATTACAAGGCCTGAATTACATAAGACCATACTTTTTCAATTTCTGATGAAGAGTTCTTCGCGTAATGCCCAGTTTTCGCGCGGCTTCACTTTTGTTGCCGGCAACAAGATCCAGAGTGCTAAGAATGGTCTCTTTTTCCACATCCTCCAGGGGCAGGATGGAATTGGGCTGGGAAAAGTCTTCTCCATGCCCGTCAGCAGTCACAGAAGGCGGGGAAGAGGGGGCTTGAATCAGGGAAATGTTTTCCCCGTCCACATAATCCGTCCGGCTGAGAACAACGCCTCGTTCCACGGTATTCATCAATTCGCGGATATTACCGGGCCATTCATATTTGACCAGTTGATCCATGGCGGCAGGTGTGAACCCTTTGATGGCCTTGCGGTTCTTTTCCGCGAACATGCTGAGAAAATACTGCGCAAGGAGAGAGATATCTTCCTTGCGTTTGCGCAGCGGCGGCGCTGTTAAAGCGACGACATGGAGGCGGTAGTACAGGTCTTCACGAAAGCGCCCCTCCCGCACTTCCCGGAGCAAGTCCCTGTTGGTTGCCGCGATTAACCGTACATCCACCTCAATAACCCTGTCCCCGCCAACAGGCGTAATTTCACGTTCCTGAATGGCGCGCAGGAGTTTGACTTGCATTCCGGCTGACATTTCTCCTACTTCGTCAAGGAAAAGGCTTCCCCCGTCGGCCTGGCGGAACTTGCCTTCACGGGGGCGGTCTGCTCCGGTAAAAGCCCCTTTTTCGTGGCCAAACAGTTCCGAATCCAGCAGCGTTTCTGTCAGGGCCGCGCAATTAATGCGGATGAAAGGTTTTCCTTTGCGCGGGCTGTTAAAATGAATGGCCTGGGCAACCAGTTCTTTTCCCGTTCCCGATTCTCCGTAAATCAGTACGGTTGCGTCCGAAGGGGCGACGTGACAGATAGTATCCAGCAGAGAGGTCATGGGAGGGCTTTGCCCGATCATCTTCGCCTGATCAAAGGACGTGATCAACTCCTCTTTCAGCAGGCGTTTGCCGAAATTAAAACGGGTATGCTCCATGGCCCGCCGTATCGTTATTTTCAGCTTGTCAAAGTCCAGGGGTTTGGTGAGATAGTCGTAAGCGCCGCTTTTCAAGGCTTCTACGGCGGTTTCCACAGAAGCGAAGGCTGTCATAATAACAATGGGAATGGCCGGATTGTAGGCTTTAATGACTTCCAGGGCTTCAAGCCCGGAAACACGAAGCATACGGACGTCCATGAGAATCAAGTCAAAAGGGCGAACCTGTACCTCTTCGATGGCTTCGCTGCCGTCCTCTGCTTCCGTAACATGGTACCCCCAATCTGTAAGCAGCGCCCGCAGCATGATACGGTGCGCCCGGTCATCATCACAGATTAAAATGGTATGTTTCATTTGTGTCATTCCTTTCCTTTTCTTCGCTGGCGAGGGGTTTTTCCCTGGGAAGAAGAAGGGTAACCGTGGTTCCCTGTCCTTCTTCGCTTTCCACGTGTATGCGCCCATTGTGGAACTCAAGGATGCGATGCACAATAGCAAGTCCTATTCCCGTGCCCGTGGATTTGGTTGTAAAATAAGGGTCATAAATACGCGCAAGATCTTTGGGGGCGATGCCGCATCCTGTGTCAGTAATCGTAATTTGCACCATATCATTTTTTTGCGCTGCCATGGAAACGGTCAGTGTACCGCCTTTGGGCATCGCGTCCAGGGCATTCATGTAAAGGTTTAAAAGTACCTGTTCCATTTTATCGGCGTCAAACCAGATAACCGTTTGTTCGTCCGGTAAATTTTTTTGGATATGGATGGTTCTGTCCGCGATTTGCGACTCAATCTTTTTCAAACTTTGTTCAATTATCTTTTTGGCGGGAATATTGTGGCGATCCGCGATGACAGGACGGGAAAAGTCAAGAAGCTGGGTAATGACACGATTCACCCTTTCCACTTCTGCGATGAGAATATCCGCTATTTCTCCATCATCTTTGTGATCTTTATAACGCTCTTTGAAATACGTGGCAAAACCTTTGATAGAACTTAAGGGGTTGCGAATCTCGTGGGCAATGCCCGCAGCAAGACTTCCCACAGTGGCAAGGCGCTGATTGCGATCTTTTTCTTTTCGTAAAGAGAGAATTTCCGTTATGTCGCGTGCGAGAAAAAGATAGCCCATGATCGTTCCTTTTTCTTCGTGAAGAGGGGACCCGATGAGTCCCAGAGAAACTGTTTTACCGTCTGCGGTGGAAATATCCGTTTCTTTTTCCAGAGTTGAACCTGTTTGTTCCATTTCGCGGAGTAAGTCAACCAGAAAAGAAGGAATTGATCCCGGCGGCTGATCGCCGGATATCCTCAGTGAGATCAGTTCCCCCGCCTGGTTGATCAGGGCCAAATTCTTTTGATGATCGAAAACGAATAGCCCCATGGGCATTTTTTCAATAATGGTTTTGGAAAAAATACGTATGCGGGCGAGAAGAGATTCCGAGGAACGATAGGATTGAGCAAGGGCAAGGGAAATAATCCCGGAAACTATCAGGAGAAGGACGAAAAGTCCCAGCCCAACAGTATAGCGCATATCAGCGGCCTGTGCCGCAGACAAAGGCCCCGTATCCAATCCGATAAAGAGGATGAGCGGTTGCTGAATGTCTTGCCGTAAGAGAAGCACGCCATGGGTGGAGATGGTTTTGTACACTTCAAAGGTATCCGCTCCATCCGGGCGGATAAATTGCCGCCATTCCGGTTTTGCCCGTGCGGCAATTTCCCGGAGAGGAAGCTGGGGGTCGTATTTTTCGCCAAGCAAAGAGGGATCGCTGTCCGCAATGATGGTTCCTTCCAGGTCGGTAATGACCATGTAATCCATGTCGGGCTGCTGGGCGCTTTCCATGAGAAACTTCTGTAATTCAAAGGGCGTCCACATTTCCTGGGGGTTACTTCTCAAACCGGCTTCAAAAGAACGGATCATGGCAAAGCCTTTTTCCCGCAGAAGCTCTGTCATAAACAATCGCTGTCTTTTTAAATCCTGGATGGTCATAATGGTCATTACAGGGGCTAAAACGACCAGCATTGCCAGCACAATCCAGGGCGAAATGTTAAACCAGGCAGGATGAATCTTTTTTTTCATGAGATGTGTAATAACCGCCAGTTACCTGCCGGCATTCTGCTGAATATTGTGTTCACTCGAAACCTCAATCTGTTCTGTTATTGCAATTTCATTTGCAAAGCAAATAACCATCAAGACTATGAATAACAATGCGGTCCTTCTCAGGATAATAATCCCCGTGCAATCTGCTAATCAATACCGCATAATCATTTCCTTGAACAATCCATTCCTGTTCATTTCGCAATTTTTCTTCTGTGGCTAAATATGCCAAAGCGATTTCTCTCATTGGAATGGAAAAACTACGGCCATTGACAGAAATTTCGATTATGTTTTTTTTATGAGAGCGCTCAGCATCACTTGTCGTTCCGTAGCCAGAATTATATATCCGTGTAAAAGTGCGATAACCACTTATTTCCCATACCTTTTCGCTGTTTGCATAGTATGCAATACTTTCCTTTTTCCCGTCAGGATCATCTCCTAAACCCAATTCGGATAAAAAATCCCAATAATAAGAGTCCGGCACTGCATCAGTAAAAAATGGCTGAACACTCTCCTTGCCAAAATGCCTATCCAAATATTCGAGCGCGCTTTTCATTCTGCCTTTTTCTTCCTGTGTCATTTCGGCAAATATCACTCTCGCTTCTTTGAAAGATACTTGTTTGTTCAAAACAGTGCTTACTTCTTTGGTCAGCGAGTTTTGGGTAACATTTGCCACACCCCAAACGCTAACCGAAGCCAAAAAAGCAACGGCAGCAAATGATACCAAAATCCATTGAATGCGGCGTGATTGAGAGAAGAAAAGATAGATATAAATACCATAAAACCAAATGTTCAACAGCAATATATAACCACGATTAATCGTGATGCCATAATCACTGATTCGACGAAGAATACCGATTGTCATCAATGCTAAAAGCGGCAAAATGAGCAAACCAAACCAGCGGGAAATAAAACTTGCCGCTCTGTTTTTTTCTTGCTCACAAACAGGATACAAAATCGTAATAACCAACAATCCGCCAAGGGAAAGCACTGACACAAGCCACGAAACCCAACCATTTGGCAATTCCCAGGCAACAATGATTTTGAGCAAATAAGCATACAAAATTACGGCATAAACAGCCAAAACAGGTGTAAGAATATACAATGTGAGTATTTTTTGTACTTTGGTGTGAGAAATCTCATTGTTTTGTTTCTCTGTTTTGTTGGGAATATTTGCCAGGAAATAAATCGGAGAAAAAAGGACAAAACAAATTACAGCCAAATTACCGTACATTTTGCCAGTAATCAAAACATTAAAAAGACTATTAATAGCCAGCAACGCCAAACTTAAACCACCAAAAATAATCATGCCAAAAACACAGGCCAGCGCCATTTGAAAAAGTGTTTGTGTGGCGAAATTCCAAAAAGCACGGTCTTTATTCTTTTTCAAAAAAGAGATGAATAGCATCGAGAGAAACGCTGTTCCGCCAATAACAAATATTTCTATCGCCTTGCTTATTTGCGCATCTTCGGGCAAAAGGAAACAATACACACCCCAAAACAACACAACAAAAAGTGAAATACCGTAAGTTTTTAAATTATCAAAAAAATCTTCGGCAAACAAAGTTGCGGTTACGCTGATAAATGTACCAACCGAGAAGAAAATCCAAAACTGATACGGAATATCGTTCTCAGAATTGACTGCCGCAAAAAACAGCGCCGCAAGTCCGACAACAAGCGAAATGCCAATCGGGAAACGCTTTACTAACAACGATATTTTTTCGGTCATTGAACTGACAGAAAAAAAACGGTTTGCCCTATGGGGTTCTTGTTTTACTTCCATCACGCTCCCACTTTTGCCAAACGGCCTCGTTATCTGCTAACATTTTCTTCTTCGTTTAGATTCGTAATTGTTTTTTGAGTTTTACGTAATCGCAGCTTTTAAAAATTTCATTCCAGTTTTGTTTCAGCTCATTAAGCCGGGCAAACATCTTTTCCGCAGTGTCAAACCGGCTGGATAAATTTCGTTTCTGCTCCAGAGTAAAAGTTCCATCTAATATTTCAGCCAGTTCATTATCGGCAAACTCACAATATTGCTTTCGAAATTCTATAAATTTAGCAAGATTCTCAACGTCATTTCGATAGAAACTAAGTTGGCTTGCCGTTTCGTGAGTCATCGCTATCACAAAATTTTCCATGTTGGCAGCCAACTTTGTTTGTTCCGCAAACGCAGTTCCATCATAAAGTTCAAATAATTCATAGGAGATATTTTCCAATTTGTCCAATTCGCGTTCAATAAGCAGAATCTTTTCCATAAACTCATGCAATGTTCTTTGTCTGTCTTTCATATCTATAAATATCCGCTTACTTTCGACTTATAACGTTTACGGCGTTTGCCGCAGAAATAATGATACCATTCCTCAGGGAAAATTGGAACAGAGTGAACGTAAAAACCATGGCAGGGCGGCATGTGCGGAGAAACCACGCTTCATTGCAGGACAGCCCTTTTATCAGAACGTCATTTCTGTAAAATGGGCATAAGTTCGTGAAAATATTGGGAAAATATCCTTGAGATGACCTGATCGGAAGGTAAGGGCGCAGCCGGATCAAGGCGGGCGATATCAAGAAGAAGCTCATCCTGAACAATCATGAAGGCGGCGCGGTCTGTAGAGCGCGCCTTATCGTGACGCCATCGGTATAGCCGCCTCAGACGCTGTTTCTGATGTTCTTCAAGATCGGCATAACCGGCAAGGCGTTTGTAGCCAAAAGGATTAAATTTCTTTTCCCGCCATGTAACACCGGTCATGTCGGAAAATACTTTTTGCGCCTCGTCATAGCGTTTCTCTTGCAGGAGTTTCTCTTTTAATGCCTGATAAAGCGGGATAAGATAGAGAGTGTCGAAGGAAGCGTAATGAAGCTGTTCTTCTGTCAATGGCCGGATTTCCCAGCGGGATCGCTGCGTTTTTTTCTTCTTTTTGAAGGTGACGGGGAGATACTCCTGCACCAGCACTTCCAGAGAGAGAAAGTGATGTCCCAGGAGCGAGGCCGCCCGCTGCGTATCAAAAATGCAATTAAAGGGGCAGTTGTAATCCCTTTTGATGATGCGGATGTCATTGTCTCCCGCGTGAAAAACTTTGAGGATTTGCGGGTTGGCAAAAACTTTTTCCAACGGTCCCAAGGATGAAAAGGCAAAGGGATCAATCAGATAGGCTTGCTGGCCGCTGTGAATTTGAATAAGGCAGAGCTTTTCCCTAAAGTAGTGAAGGGAATTGTATTCTGTATCAATGGCAATTGTATCAAATGCGGATAGCGTATCACACGCGGCATCCAGTGCATATTGCTGGTCAATCCATATCCAGGGAAAGGACATTTTACTTCCTTGACGTCTGTTTCCGCTTCATCTAAAACAAAAAGTGAAACTTCCCTCCTATACAGGAGAGGGAGAAGAAAAGTCAATAAAAGCTTTGAGGGTAAAGGGGCGGCATGGAAGATAAATCGCTGGAAACAGTGGCAAAGCTCAAAATGTATTTCAAAGAACGGGAAGGCGTTGAGTATTCGGATCAGGTCATCCGCCAGGGGCTGGTTCCTTCGCATCGCGGCACTATCGAAAAACCGCAGGGATATGCGGAAATATCCCGTTCATGCGGGGATGGGATCATTTTCTTTTTGCAGATTCATCAGGATAAAATTATGCGTGCGCGCTTTTTCAGCATGGGCTGCCTTGCCGCTGTCGCCTCAGGTAACGCCGCCGCTGTAATGGCCGAGGGGAAAGACGTATATGAGGCCTTTGATGTTGATGCACCTGCCATTGCTGATGCTTTGGGCGGGCTGCCGGAGAAGGAAGATCATTGCGCTGAACTGGCCTGTGAAGCCTTGCGCGAGGCCCTCCGGGATTATCTGACCCATCGCCGGGAGCCATGGAAAAGGGATTATCCCAAAAAAAAGTAAAGCGATTCGCAATAACCATACAAAGAGAGTGTCCGCTTTTGCGGGCGCTTTTATTATGGCGGGAACGCCAAGGTGAACAACCGCCGTTCTAAACTTGTTTCATAATCTCTTTCTTCCGGAGATTGCGGGTCAAGCCCGCAACGGCAAACACGGAAATAAAGGTGAGCGGGGCAACAAACTC
>JAITWQ010000054.1 GCA_031285215.1 Syntrophobacterales bacterium
GATGATGATGAATACGGGTGATCCCGGCGGGGGAATGCAGGTGATTTACGGGGTAAATCCCCTGATGGAGTCTCTGAAAGGCAAAGGAGACATTCAAACGCTGTTTCTCCTCCGCGAGAAAAAAGGAGAATGGATCCGCCAATTTCTCCGCCTGGCTGCGGAAAAGGGGATTCCCGTCATTTACAAGACCCGCGAAGAA
Organism: Syntrophobacterales bacterium; assembly: GCA_031285215.1. Classification (GTDB taxonomy): domain Bacteria; phylum Desulfobacterota; class Syntrophia; order Syntrophales; family JAAYKM01; genus JAAYKM01. The sequence continues at coordinate 200 of JAITWQ010000054.1, forward strand.
ATGGATCGTCTGGCGGGCAAGGTTGTTCATCAGGGTGTTGTGGGAATACGTAAAGCGTTTTCCTATGCCTCTCTGGAAGATATTGTCTTACGGCCAACCATGGCAAAGGACAAACGTTTAATTGTCCTCCTGGACGGTGTTACCGATCCCCAGAATATGGGGGCCATTATCAGGACAGGCCATTGTTTTGATGTGGATGGATTTATCGTTCCGGAAAACCGCTCGGCGTCTTTAACCGCCGCCGTTCTTAAAGCATCGGCGGGAGCCCTTTTGCACATGCCCGTGGCCATGGTGGTCAATCTTGCGCGGGCCATTGACTTTCTCAAGGAACAAAAATTCTGGATCTATGGGGCGGATATGGGAGGGCAATCTGACTTCCGTGTTTTTGACCGCACGGATCGTGTGGCCCTGGTGTTGGGCAGCGAAGGGAATGGATTGCGCCCCCTCATCAGAAAGAAGTGTGATTTCCTGGTGTCCATTGCCATGGAAAGTTCCTTTAACTCTCTTAACGTGTCCGTTGCCGCCGGTATTATCATTCACAATATTGTAAACAACTGGAAAGAAGAGTGAAGCCGCATTTTGCTTGTATGTCGTCATATATTACGTTAATATGGCGTAATATATGGCGACAAAAATTAGAAGCAACTGTCTGCTTAAGGAAATTTCCCCACAGGTTATTTCGCGCTTCATTGTACATATAAGGGTTTGATATGTTGCGTCTCACTCCACAGGAACAACAGGAAATTATTCGTTTTATCGAGGCAGACAAACCCCTGCCGGATAAATACCGCTTTTTGCTGTTTGACGACAAACGCGAAGTGGAACTGGTATGGAACGGCAAAACCAATGAAGTCTGCAATGTTGTTCTGCCATTTCAGACTATTGAGCAGGTGGACGAGCCGCGTGCGGAAAAGCCCACCCGTTTACAACTCGACTTTTTGGATATTGATGCACGCGGTAGGCAACTCAAGGGTTGGACGAACAAGCTGATTTGGGGCGACAACAAGCTCATCCTTTCCTCCCTCAAAAGCGGTCCCATGCGAGAAGAAATAGAAAAGCAAGGTGGTTTGAAGCTTATCTATATTGACCCGCCTTTTGACGTGGGCGCAGATTTTTCCATGGATATTGAAATCGGTGACGATACCTTCACCAAAAAGCCGGGTATTTTGGAAGAAATTGCGTATCGGGATACCTGGGGAAGGGGAGCGGATAGCTTCATCAGCATGATTTATGAACGGCTGGTGCTGATGCGGGATTTGCTGGCCGAGGATGGCAGTATTTATGTGCATTGTGATTGGCATATAGGCCATATGTTGAAATGTGTTATAGATGAAGTTTTTGGAGTAATAAAATTCAAAAATCATATCTCATGGAAAAGAAGTACACCAAGAGGAAATGCAACACGTAGGTATCCAGAGCTAACAGATTTTATTCTATTTTATACAAAATCCGAAGAGAGTATTTGGAACGATCAATATGGCGACTATCGTCCAGAATATATAGAAAAATACTATTCATATATTGATGAAAAGAGTGGTCGTAAGTTTCAGCCCACAAGTCTACTTGGTCACTCAGGAGTTAATCCAGTCTATGAGTGGCGTGGCATTCAAAAGCCATGGAGATACCCTAAGCACCGGCTTGATGAACTAGATGCAGCCAGCCTCCTTTACTGGCCAACGAATGAAGATGGGATGCCGAGACTTAAACGTTTTCTTGATGAACAAAAAGGTGTACCTATTCAGTCACTTTGGGATGATATTTTTGCGGTAAACTCTCAAGCTAGGGAAGATACAGGCTATGCCACCCAAAAACCCGAAGCCCTGCTTGAGCGAGTCATCAAAGCCTCTTCCAACGAAGGCGACCTCGTGGCCGACTTTTTCTGCGGCTCCGGTACTACTGCCGCCGTGGCCGAAAAGCTTGGCCGCAAGTGGATTGCCACCGACCTTGGCAAGTTCGCCATCCACACCACCCGTAAGCGCATGATCGGCGTACAGCGCCAGCTCAAAAAAGAAGGCAAGAATTACAGGGCGTTTGAAATCCTGAACCTCGGCAAATACGAGCGCCAGCATTATGTGGGCGTAAACGCGGATTTGCGGGAAGAGGAAAAACAAAAGCAGCTTGCCGCCAAGGAAACGGCCTTTCTGGAACTCATCCTGCGCGCCTACCGGGCGGAGAAGGTGGAAGGCTTCGCCACTTTCCACGGCAAGCGCGCAGGGCGCATGGTGGTGGTCGGGCCGGTCAACTTGCCCGTCACCCGGCTCTTTGTGGAAGAAATCATTCTGGAATGCCGCAAACACCACACCACCAAGGTGGATATTCTGGGCTTTGAATTTGAAATGGGCCTCTTTCCCAACGTGCTGGACGAGGCGCGGGCCAAGGGCATAGACATAGCGCCCAAATACATACCGGCGGAAGTATTCGACAAACGGGCCGTGGAAAAGAATCAGGTTGTCTTCCACGATGTTTCCTTTATCGAAGTCAAACCCCATTACCACAAAAACAGCGTTGCCGTTGAGTTGACGGATTTTTCCGTGTTTTATTCGCAGGATTCCGTTGCCGCCGCCGAAGCGACCCTGAAAGATAAAAGCAGCAAAATCGTGGTGGAAAAAGGCCAGATTATCAAGGTCAGCAAGGACAAAAGCGGCATTGTCACCCGCGAGCA
>JAITWQ010000093.1 GCA_031285215.1 Syntrophobacterales bacterium
GCGAGACCTACAATATCAATGCCGATCTCACCCACGCCGGTGGGGGCAATGACGGGAATAAAACCCTCCCGGACAATGGACATGATCAGGTTCGCATTAATCGCCGTAACTTTTCCCACCAACCCGATATCAATGATTTCCGGCGGCGTGTCTTTGGCCTTTTCGCCCGTAAGATAGTATTTTTTCGCCTGAATAAGATTACCGTCTTTTCCGCTCAAACCCACGGCCTTTCCCCCATGACAATTCATCATGCCCACGATGGCCTTATTGACGGATCCGACCAGCACCATTTCCACAATATTCATGGTTTCCTCATCGGTCACGCGCATCCCCTGGATAAACTTTGAATCTTTTCCCACTTTTGCCAAAAATTTTCCGATTTGGGGGCCGCCTCCGTGTACCACGACGGGATGAATACCGATGTATTTCATCAGTACCATATCGCGGGCGAAACTATCCTTGAGTGTTTCATCAACCATGGCGTGACCGCCATATTTGACAACAATAATCTTGTTATAAAACCGGCGGATATATGGCAAAGATTCAAGTAAAATATCAGCCTTTTCCATGGAAATTTCCATGCTGGTCATCGTGTTTCTCCTTCATTAATTTTATGTCAGCGATCAGAGGATGTAGCGGCTCAAATCTTCATCTTCAATGACATCGCCCAGTTTTTCCGTCACGTAATTTTCATCAATGAGAACGTTTTTTTCTTCCCGGTCGGGAGCGTCAAAAGAAATATCCTCCAGGAGGGTTTCCATGATCGTGTATAATCTCCTTGCTCCGATATTTTCTGTCCGTTCGTTGACCAGAGATGAATATTCCGCAATTTCCGCAATGGCGTCGTCGCTGAAAGATAAAACCAGCTCTTCCGTGGCCATCATTTCCGTATATTGCTTAATAAGGGCGTTTTTCGGTTCCGTCAGAATACGGATAAAATCTTCCCTGCTTAATGAATTCAGCTCTACACGGATGGGAAAGCGCCCCTGAAGCTCCGGGATAAGATCCGACGGTTTGGACCCGCTGAAAGCGCCGGCAGCGATAAAAAGGATATGATCCGTCTTGACCATGCCGTATTTGGTGTTCACGTTAGATCCTTCCACAATGGGCAAAAGATCGCGCTGCACCCCCTCACGGGAGACATCGGGACCGGAAGCCGCATCAGAGCCGACGATCTTGTCAATTTCGTCAAGAAAGATAATGCCGGACTGCTCCACGCGGTCCAGGGCCAGACGGGTCACCTTATCCATATCAACAAGGCGCTGTGCTTCTTCTTCTTCCAAAACACCCAGGGCGTCCGCCACTTTCATGCGCACCTTCTTCTTTTTCTGGGGAAAGATGTTACCAAGCATATCCTTAATATTCAGCCCCATATCCTCCACACCGGCGGAGGAAAAAATCTCAATCATCGGGCCCTGCCTTGTTTCCGCCGTTTCAACATCCACCATCCGGTTATCAAGGCGTCCTTCCCGCAGCAGTTTCCTCAGTTTTTCCCGCGTAGAATCGGCGGGCAGATCTTCTTTATCGGCAACGGGAAGATCCTGAACATCCGTGATTCGCTCTTCCGGCAGCTCAATATGGCGGGACGGCAAAAGAAGATCAAGAATACGCTCTTCCGCCATTTCCGTCGCTTTTTCCCTGACTTTTTCCTGTTCCTCCATGCGTACCATGTTAACCGTCAGTTCCACCAGATCACGAATCATGGACTCCACATCGCGGCCGACATAGCCCACTTCGGTAAATTTGGAAGCCTCAACTTTTAAGAAGGGGGAATTATCGAGCTTTGCCAAACGGCGGGCAATCTCCGTTTTGCCGACTCCCGTGGGGCCGATCATGATGATGTTCTTCGGCGATATTTCGTCAGCAAGCTCCGAGCGGACATTCTGTCTGCGCCAGCGGTTCCGCAGGGCGATGGCTACCGCTCGTTTGGCCTCGTGCTGACCAATAATGTGCCTGTCCAGTTTTTCCACAATCATACGGGGGGTTAGTTCATTGGATGACATACTGTTTTGATCCTTTATCCTTTCTTTCGTCCCGGGTCTGAATTTTCCTCTGAAAGATCAAGTTCTTCCAGGGTAATATTGTCGTTAGTATAGATGCAAATTTCGGCGGCGATCTTCATCGCCTTCATCGCGATTTGAGAAGACGGAAGTTTGGAATGGCGCAAGAGCGCCCTCGCCGCAGCCAGGGCATAGGGGCCGCCCGAACCAATCGCCATAATATCGTCATCGGAATCAATCACATCGCCATTTCCGGAAATGATGAGGGAATGATCCTTATTCACCGCAATCATGAGGGCCTCCAGATGACGGAGAACCCTGTCCGTGCGCCAATCTTTGGTCAGTTCAACGGAGGCCCGCAGCAGGTTGCCGTTGTACTGCTCAAGTTTCTGGTCAAAACGGTCAAACAGGGTAAAGGCATCGGCGGTAGCGCCGGCAAAACCAACAATGACTTGGTCATTAAAAAGACGCCGTACCTTTCTCGCGCTGTGTTTTAACACGGTCGTGTCGAAAGTGACCTGCCCGTCACCGGCAACGGAAACGGTTGTCCCTCTGCGTACGGCTAAAATGGTTGTCCCTTTGATTTTCATTTTTTCTTATCTCCCTGAAAATTAATCATTTTTTTCTTCGCGCCGCGAGCGTGGGTGAGCGGCATCGTATGTTTTCATAAGTCTGGCAATACTCACAGACGTATAACGCTGGGTCGTGGAAAGGCTCTCATGACCAAGCATTTCCTGAATAGCCCGTAAATCGGCCCCTCCATCAAGAAGATGGGTGGCAAAGGTATGGCGAAAAACATGGGGCGATACCTTGCGATTGATGCCGCGTTCCCGCGCCATGCGGTTCACAATATGGGCCAGAGTGCGCGGATGCAGACGATTACCCCTGCCGCTGGTAAAAAAAGGAGCGGCTCCTCCGTCAGCGGGCAAAAGCGGCAGAACACGTTCCTCTTTCTCATACTCCCTCATCCGCTTCAAGGCATATTTACCCACGGGAACCATTCTTTCCTTTTTCCCCTTCCCCCTGATTTTGATCATACCCTGATCAAAATCAATATCTTCCCGATTTATGCCAATTAATTCCTCCCGGCGAATACCCGATGAATAGAGCAATTCCAAAACAGCCTGATCACGAAGGCGGTTTTTCCCGGAGGCAGCGTGGGAACCTTCCAAAAGAGCATGAATCTCATCCGTGGTCATACATACGGGAACATACTGTTCCTTTTTCGGCGTCTGGATAAACTCAAGGGGATTCTTGTGAATATAATCCTTTTTGAGGAGAAACTTAAAGAAAGACTTTAATGTGGCGATCTTTCTTCCCAAAGAAGATTTCTTGAGTTTTTCCTGATGCAGAAAGGAAAGATAACGCCGGATCAGGGTGGCGTCAATACTGTCATCCAAAGATGAAGCGGCGGCAGATGGTCTTACCCTGTCCACAAATTGGAAAAACTGCACCAGATCGGAGCGATAATTCTGCTGCGTATGCAAAGAGTATCCCTTTTCCAGATCAATATATTTTATGAATTCTTCCACGTCTTGTCTCATCAACATGCCCCTGCCATGTTTATCTGCATAATTCTCTTACTCACCAAACAGCCTCTGCCAGAACGTAGATTTTGGAGGTGGTTTTTCCCCCGGCTTTAAACAGCGCGACATATACTTTTCTTTATCATACACTGTACCCGTAATTACCAGTTCCCCGTCTTCATCGTACGCAAGGCAGAAGGATGAAGAATATTTGCGTCCACGATAATTGTCTTTAGATGCGTACAACGACATTGATATTTCATAGGGGACATTTA
>JAITWQ010000185.1 GCA_031285215.1 Syntrophobacterales bacterium
GAATTTGTGGTTGCCTCCGACGGAAATGATAAAGTGGAAAAATGGGCGAGAGATTTAATCGGCGCATAAAAATTTAAAACACACTATTTGAGTGTTGACAAAACTAGACTGTCGTGTGACCGCCGCTCCTAAAGGGAGGTTTTCCTGCTTTGCGCAAGCAATTCCAAGGCTTGGCGGTCAAGTTTCCCTGTGGGCGTCACGGGAATTTTTTCTACGGAAATGAAGCGCCGGTGAATAGCATAGGCTTCCACTTGCCCCATCATTTTTTGGCGTAACTCTGCCGGATCAATCTGGGAAACAACAAAGGCGGATAAATCGGTACGCCGGCCCTCCGTTTTGGTCGTTAAGATAACCGCCGCATCCTGAACGCCATCAATTTGTTTTATTTTTTCCTGTATTTCGCGCAGATCAACCCGCTTGCCTCCTATTTTGACCACATCATCCGCCCGCCCGCGAAGAATGAAGCGGCCTTGTTCACTCCGTTCCGCGCGATCCGCTGTGACAAAGAAACCGTCTTGATTTTTCGTGAGAGAGGGCGAGAGGAAGGGGGAACGCACTTGAAGACAATCATCAACGATTTGCCATGCAACGGGGTCAAACACATTCCAGACCGCTTTGCCGTCATGATGACACCGTGTGGCAATGCCGCCCGTTTCCGTTGAGCCATAGATTTCATGGATACCAATTCCTGTTTCTTTATGAAACCTGGCGGCGGCATCCGGTTCAAGCACTCCGGCAGAAGAAAAAGCCAAGCGCAAATGATGGGCCGCAGGAAAATCACCGTCCAATACATGGTAACAAGGCGGAACACTGATAAGCACCGTCGCCTGGAAATTTTCCATCGCTGTCATAATGGCCCTTGGCAAGACATAAATATCGGGCAGAACCCGGGCAGAGGCCACCAGAGGAACCATAATAGCAAAGAGAAGGCCATAGATGTGTTGCGGGGGGACCGTTGCTAAAAAAATATCTGCCGGCGCAATGCTGAACCTTTTGCAGATATAGCAGGCTTCTTCAATGAGGTTGCGCGGAGTTTTATCCCATATTTTCGGCGTACCAGTTGAGCCTCCGGTGAAAAGCGTCAGGAAAGGTTCATCATTGTCAATAAAACGGATGACGGGAGAAGTATCCATTTTTTCCAACATCTGCGGTGAAATAACAGCAGTTTCCGGACAGGACATTTCTTCAGGCTGATCTGTAAGAACCCATGCAATGGGCATATTTTCCAGGGCGCTTTCCAAGGCCTGACGAGAAAAAGCGTAGGGGAAAACCAGGCGCGGCCCTCCCGTAAGAGAAGCGATCAGAGCTGCGGCGACTAAGGTTTTGTCGTGGCTGCACAGGCAAAGACAGGCATCGGCAGATGTGAGGCCGCGTATTTTCCCGGCCCAATGCTGTATGGTACCGATGGTGGCGCCGCCGGCAACGAATTCTCGTTGGGGATCAAGCGAGCGAAAGAGGAAATCCACCCATTTTTCTTGTGCGGATGTATCGGTTGTTTCATCCATAAATAATACCATGCCTCCCTTTCAGTTTCCGTTCCTGCATCAGCGCTTTTATTGAACATATAATAAATCTTTCTCGCAACGAATGCAAACAGGGTATTGAACAGGTGGAAAAAAGAGTTTTTTTTTGATAAAGAAAAGAAAGAAAGAAAAGAGTATCGAAAAATATTACCCTAAAGGAAAAATGGTGTACACAACGGAAAATTACCCCCCCATTGACTCCTTGATCCCTCATCGCGACAGGATGAGGCTGGTTGAAGAGATCGTGGGATTAACGGCGGAAGGCGCTGTTACCCGCTCAACAGTGACTTCCCAATGGCCTCTGATGTATGACATGAAGGTTGATCCTTTGGTAATCATTGAACTTGTTGCCCAAACGTCGGCTATTCATGTAAGCTGGAAAAAGGGCGCTGTTCACGGACAAAAAGGGGGCGGCGGACTTTTGGTCGGGGTTAAAGAGGCGGAATTTTTTCTGGACTCCATTTCCGTGGGAACAGTTCTGACAACCTCTATTCGCGATATGTATAGTTTGGATAATTATACCGTTTTAGAGGGAATAGTTTGTGCGGAAAGCGGTAATGTGGGACGAGTAGAAATTCAGGTGATCCGATTCCATTAAATATTTAAGAGGCAGACAGAGATGACGGAAAAACAAGTTGCTTTAATTACAGGCGGCAGCCGCGGGATTGGCCGCGCCATTGCCATTGAACTTTCACGATCAGGCTATGACGTAATTATCACTTATAAACAGGATCTGGCGGCGGCAGAAGAAACTTTGGCCATGATCCGTTCCCACGGCGGCCGTGGAGAGGCCGTTTGTTTTGATGTCGCCGATTCTTCCGAAGCGTCGGCGAAAATGGGCGATATTTTAGGACGATATGAAAAGATTCATGCGTTGGTCAACAATGCGGGCGTTACGGCCGATGGTCTTTTTATGATGATGCCGGAAGAAAATTGGGACAAGGTGATTCAAACCACTCTGAAAGGATTTTTCAACGTAACGAAACCCGTCATCCAAAAGATGGTGCGCAGCCATCAGGGGTCTGTCGTTTCCATTTCCTCTGTTTCGGCGGCGATGGCTAATCGGGGACAGGCTAATTATGCGGCGGCTAAGTCCGGATTGATTGCCGCCAGCCGCGTGCTTGCCGCGGAAGTAGCTCGTCTGGGCGTTCGTGTGAATGTCGTTGCCCCTGGTCTGATTAATACGGATATGATCAAGGATGCGCCTGTAGAGCGGGTGAAGGAGATTATTCCCATGGCCAGGATAGGCAAAGCCGAAGAGGTTGCCAGGGTGGTTCGTTTCCTTTGCTCTGATGATGCCTCTTATATGACGGGCCAGGTTTTATTTGTCAATGGAGGTATGTATTGAGAGGAAAAGGCAAAATCGTTGCGGCAAGAAAATTTTTTTTGCCGCTGTTTGATGTCATCTGCGGGGCAGGGAAAAAGAAGTGTGCCATTTTCTTTATTCTCTTGCTCGTTCCCAATGTTCCTTTTGCCTGGGGAACAACATGGGATGATCTGCGCCGCGGAACGGCGGATATTTCTTCCGTGCAGGCGGATTTTGTTCAATCCAAACATCTTAAAATTTTGAAGAAACCTTTGCTTTCCCAAGGGCGTTTCTGTTTTCAAAGGCCGGACTCTGTACGCTGGGAATATGATGCTCCTGTCAGAAGCGTACTCCTCATGAATAAGGGAAAAGTAAAGCGATATGCTATGGGACGCCAAGGGATGACGGAAGAGCTTGGTGAGGGGATTTCTTCCATGCAGGTTATTGTACAGGAAATCAGCCTTTGGAGTCAGGGACGTTTTCAGGAAAGTCCGCATTTTAA
>JAITWQ010000003.1 GCA_031285215.1 Syntrophobacterales bacterium
CAAACCGAAATGCGTCATCATCATCTCGCCCATGCGGCTCTCAATAACCGCCGGATGTATTTTCTTCGCCGAAAGGCCACGGCCAACCTCACAAGATGGAACCATGGACAGATCAATCTGATCCGACGGGCAGGCGAAGGATGTCAGGCGGACATTTTTCAGGCTGATTCCCTGCATTGACGCAGCCTGTCCGGTTTCTTTTACCACCAAAGGTACAAGGGCCGGATAGATGGGTTCGACTGTATGCCCTATGGCAGAAGCCATTTTATAGCCATCCCCCGTTGAACCCGTCAGAGGATACGTTCCTCCCCCCGCCGCCAAAACAACAGCCCGTGCTGCGACATGGTATTGATCTGTTCTTACGCCCATGATCTTTCCGTCTTTTACATCAATGCCTCTAACGTGTACATTCGTGCGTAAACCAGCGCGACTTTCCGCCGCAAACCGGCAAAGGGCGCGAAGCACATCTTCCGCATTATCCGACACGGGAAAGATACGCCCGCCACGTTCTACTTTCGTTTCCACCCCGTAAGACCGCAGCATGGATAAAAGATTTTCCCTGGAAAAAACATGAAGGGCGCGGTACAAAAAGGAGCCGTTATTGCCGAACATGGCAATAAATTCTTTCAGATCCTTTATGTTGGAGAGATTGCAGCGTGTTTTCCCGCTGAGGAGAAGCTTTTTTCCCGGGTGCGCCATTTTTTCGAGGAGAAGGACGCGAGCGCCTTTTTCCGCAGCCCGCCCCGCTGCCATCAAACCGCTTGCCCCGCCGCCAATCACAACAACATCATATTGTTCTGCCACGTTAAAAATCACCCTTTCCGCGAACAAATAAAATCTTCGTATGCCAGCTTCCATAACATGACAGAAGAAAAAAGAGGCAACGAATTATACAGTATTCCTCTCCGTCAAAATCTTGCCTGATGGATGGAAGATTACGCCGAACCCTTGATCCGCCATGCCAAGCCTGGCATAAAACGTTTCACGGCAAAAAAGTCTGACCAAACTAAATCCGGTTTATCACAAGTCTCGTCAACCTCTCACCAAATCATTCAAATACAATGACGTCTATGTAAAAAAATACAGATCCAATAAAATTTCGCCGAGGTATAAAATTTGCTTAAAGGTTTCTGATATTTAATACAAGTATATAGGAGGGTTATTGATATGAAGCGTTATACGGTTTTTTTGATTGGTTTTGTTTTTCTTTTCGCCCTGACTACCATTGCTGCCGCAGAACAACCAAGAACGGCAAAGGATGTTTCTGCCAAAGAAAATGTTGTCAAAAAAAGGCAAAAAACAGGGAAGGTTCTCAAGATTTCGGACACCCGGCTTACGATAACATTTAAAAAGAAGGGTGTGCAGGAGCAGGATACGATGGAATTCGTCCTGTCTTCCCCGCAAAAACTTTCCATTGGCGAGAAAGTAACCGTATTCTTTGTGGAAAAGAATGGAGTAAAAGAGGCTACAAGAATCAAGATCAAAGAACCAAAGGAAACAAAGAAAAAATCTTCATCGTAACAAAATTCTAAAAAACATTTCCTGACCTCAAAAAGGGTTTCCGCAGTCTTAAACACGCCACGGAAACCCTTTTTGCCATGACCTTAAAAATTATCCCGCTGACAATGAGCCTTTAGACTTCCCGCATTACGCAGCTCTAAATGCCTTTCCGCGCAATCAATGCCGCCAGATCGGCAACACGGCAGGAATAGGCCCACTCATTATCATACCAGGCAACAACTTTTATCATATTCTCTTTTAATACCTGAACAAATTCCATATCAACAATAGACGAGTGACTATCTCCCTTAAAATCCATTGATACCAAAGGAGTTTCCTCACAACTCATGATCCCCTCTAATTCGCCGTCGGCGGCTTTTTTGAGCGCCCCTCGCAGTTCATCCGTTGTTGTTTTCTTGCTGATCTCGGCCACAAAATCCACCACAGAGACGGTGGGAGTAGGCACTCTAAGGGCATAACCGTCAAAACGCCCCTTCAATTCAGGAATAATCAGCGAAATAGCCTTTGCCGCACCTGTCGTTGTGGGAATGATATTCAACGCGGCGGCACGGGCGCGGCGAAGATCTTTATGAGGTAAATCAAGGATACGCTGATCATTCGTATAGGAATGTATTGTCGTCATCATGGCCTTTTCAATGCCAAAAGCCTTATGGATTACATAAACGGGCGGCGCAAGACAATTAGTCGTACAAGAGGCATTGGAAAGAATATGATGTTTCACGGGATCATAGTCTTTATCATTGACGCCCATGACAACCGTCAGGTCTTCTCCTTTTGCCGGGGCAGAAATAATGACCTTCTTTGCTCCTCCTGCCATATGGAGTTTCGCCTTGGAAGCATCAGTAAATAATCCCGTGCTTTCAACAACCAAATCCACTCCATGGTTTTTCCAGGGGATTTCCGCCGGATCGCGCAAGGCAAAGCTCTTGATCTTCTGCCCGTCAATAAGCAAGCAATCATCCTGCCCTATGATTTCATGATCGAAACAGCCATAATTCGAATCATATTTCAGAAGATGGGCGTTTGTCTGAACATCGAAAAGATCGTTGACAGCTACAACTTCTAATTCCATGGAATATTTCTCCAATATTACCTTCAGTACCTGTCTTCCCACACGTCCAAAACCATTAATACCAATGCGAACCATTGTGCCTCCTTTTTATACTGATTTTATTCTCAATCCTTCTTGATAATTAATTCCTCTTGCCGTTAATGATCAATGCAATTTCAGAAACTATTTCTTTCAGACGTTCGGTCTGGTCGGAAACCTGATTCGTGCTGGCCGCCGATTCTTCTGCCGCCGCAGCATTGGCTTGGGTAACATGGTCAATTCTGGCTACGGACTCGCCAACATGCTCCACTTCCTGTACCTGTTCCTGATTCGATGCCGAAACATCTGCCATTAACTGCGTCACATTCTCGGCGCGGGAAGAAATTTGCTCCAAGATAGACGCCACCTCGTTGGAAATTTTCATGCCGTTTTCCGCATACTCCCTGGAGGCATCAATCAAAACAGATGTATTCCGCGCCGCCTCGCCTGCTTTCAAAGCCAGGTTTCTTACTTCATCGGCGACAATCGAAAATCCCGCGCCAACTTCCCCGGCCCTTGCTGCTTCCACTGCGGCATTAAGAGCGAGAAGATTGGTTTGAAAGGCAATATCATCAATAGTTTTAATGACTTTTGTTGTTTCATCGGCTCCTGATTTGATCTGTTCCATCGCCGCTATCATGCGAGGCATAATCTCACGCCCTTTAGAAGATGCGTGCTGTGTTTCCAATGATTTTTCATTAACTTGCCTTGTATTGTTCGCATTTTCTTTGGTCAGGTTCACAACTTCATTTACGGAAGAGGAAATTTGTTCCAGATTTGCGGCTTGTTCACTGGCTCCTTCCGCTATCTGCTGAGAGGCTGACGCCAGCTCATTGGAAACCATGGCAATTTCCTGAGCGCCAGTGTTGAGCTGCTCCGTCAACACTTGCAGTTTCCTGATGATTCTTCTCACGCCGTAAATACTTAACAACATCATCACGGGACCAAGACCCAACACAATCAGGACGATCACTTTACCAATCTGAATATAATCACTGATAACTTTATTATGATCACTTCCCAAAAACATGATCCCTATAACATTGTCCTCAATGTTTTTTAAGGGAGTATAGGCGACATCGTAAAGAGTGCCGAGCAGCGTAAGTTGGCCCCAAAATGTTTTCTTGTCCTTAAAAATGGAATCAAGAACGCGCTGGTCCGTTATTTTTGTTCCGATAATTCGTTCGCCCGTATCGTCTATAAGGGTTGTACTAACGCGCGTGTCACCTAAAAATATAGTTGCTTCTACATCATAAATATCTTTTAAATGATCAACAAATTTATTGTCTTTGGTCAGATCAACACCCACGCTGACAGTACCGACAAGCCGCTCTTTCCCATCAGATGAAAACAATACGGGGGTACCGGCGCGCGCCGCCAGTTTTACAACCGTCCCCGTTTCAAGTCCCGCAGAATCCTGGCCCTTCAATGCGTTTCTGACGTTCGCCTGATTAGTCACATCATCGCCAAATTTATCTTCATGAGCGCGGGCGATAACATGTCCGGTTGCGTCGGTTGTTGTAATGATAACATTTTCATAGGATTTGCTTACCTCTTTGGCCACATCCACGATAATGTTTTTAACCTGCTGCCGGTCCTGAACGGCTATGGCATGGGCAATGTCGCTCCTTGAAGCTATCATTTTTGCGACCAGTTTCATGGCAGATTCCTGCTCGGCAATGTCCTCCACAACGTTGCGCATTTTAACCTGGGCGGCGTCCATGGCATTCTTTTGAGAAATGCGCGAAATTAAAACGTAGCTTGTTCCTAAGCCAATTGTTCCCAGTATGGCCATTGAACCTACAAACATAAGCGTTATCTTAGCTAACAAACTTAATTTCTTTCTCATGCTTGCCTCCTTTGAAACCACTTCTCAAGGATTTTTTTCAATGCGGATGAATTTACCAATCTTTTCCCAGATGCTGTCAACTATACTTTCACAAGAACGGCAGCTTTCCCGAGGGAAAGCTGATCGCCAAACGACCTCACCGACAAAGAAAACTTTTTGAACGCTATCTATAATAATTCCAATAAGAATAGCAGATTTTAGCTAAAAACGATACTCATTATCTCTCTTGACCATTTTTATGGCAAAAAAGTTTTGGCGGCGGCAACCACGGCATCGGCCGTAATGCCAAACTTTTCAAACAGCACAGGCGCCGGCGCGCTGGCGCCAAAAGATTCCATTCCTACAATCTTGCCTGTTGTTCCGGTATAATGTTCCCAGCCCAGTTTAATTCCCGCCTCAATGGCGACACGAGCCTTAATTTCAGGCGGCAGTACCTTTCTGCGATATGCCTCCTCCTGTTGATCAAAGACCTCCCAACAGGGAAGCGATACGACGCGAACCTGTGTTCCGTTTTTTTCCAATATGTCCGCGGCTTTAAGGGCTGTTTCAATCTCCGATCCCGTTGCGATCAAAATCACGTCCGGGGTGCCTGACACGGCATCCTTTAAAATGTAGCCTCCACGCCTCACGCCTTCCGCCGCAGCGAAAATATCACGATTTAATCCGGAAAGATTTTGCCGGCTCAAAACAAGGGCCGTAGGGCCCGCATTGTTCAGGAGGGCAAGACGCCATGCTTCAG
>JAITWQ010000109.1 GCA_031285215.1 Syntrophobacterales bacterium
GAGATATCACCATATTTCCGGAAAGAGATGTAACAACATTGCGCCGCTTGACTTTGGAAAGCTTGACAAGCTCCTTAATCTTTGCCGTCAGGGCCTGCGGATCTTCCAAAACGCCCTCATTAACAATCCCCTTGGGAAGAGGAAGTTGATGATAGCTCTGTAACGCGTATCCCTTGGAAGTCCTGTCTACTTCCGCCAGCTTCAGAGAACTTGCCCCTATATCAAGGGCTGCCAGTTTCTTCTTTGATGAAAACAATCCTTGCATATTAAAACTGCCCATTAAATCACCGTTTAACCTGCTCTGTTTGTTTTTGTTTAAATGACTCTTTTCTTTGCCTTACTATTCAAAGAAAACCTGTCATTGGTGTAAGCAACTTTCAGGCCACAGATTAGCAATGGAAAATTTTTAATGGAAAAACGTTATAGAATCAGCGTGAAATGCGAAAAACAACATCCCCGTCCTTTACCATACCCAGCTCATTGCGAGCGACCATCTCTATGTAGGGAAGATTAGATTGGAGGAGACTTATTTCTTTTTCTAAGGATGCATTATCTTCAGCAATGGTTTGATTGGACTTTTGTATATCCTGAAGTCTTTGTTGCATGGCATAGCTATCCCAAAGCCCTCTATTACCAAAAGTGATCATCAAACCAACAAGAACAACAAAGGCGACGATGTATAGACCTGCTTTACCCATAGCCATAAATCCTTTAAAGACTCAATCGGCAAGAAAGGGTCGAAGATCCCATAAGCCGCGATGCAAATAAACGGATTCTCGTCAAATAACCGTCTATTAATCGGGTCAAAGGTTTGACCCTTGCTAAACTAAACCTCTGACACATACGCAGGTGATTTTCCTATACAGATTTTCCCCATGATTGCAACTCAAATATTTTAACATTCATGGAGAAGAGAGCAACTGTTGTGGTTCCCCCAGCAAAAAATCACCTTTTTCGATCCACTCTTTGAGGATATTGGCGATTTGACGGGCCTTAAAATAACTGGACAAGGGCGCGGTTACGATTTTTTTCCCTTTTAAGGTGATGGCACCGCTCCGCAGATCCTTGTAACTGACCTCACCAAGGCTTTTCCCCTCACATTTTGGATAATCCATACTATAATCAAATACTTGCGTGTAGATATCCTCATCTTTAACAGCCGTATAGCGCGCCATCTCCTCATTAAGCACGGGAATGGGAATGCCGATGCCAACATGAAGTGATACGCCGTATCCTAAAATACTGGCTCCCACCAGCCATTCGGGCGTCATCTTCTTAAGATCGCCAATAGTGGCAATGGTTCCGGCCCCTCCGGTGGGGATACCATTTTCGGCTCTCGCAACATGGGGATTATGCTGCGTCCCCTGCCAGGCAATAAACCCTTCTCCCCCGCCAAGAAAAATTTTGCTCCCGATGCCTAATGTTTTATAAAACGGATCATTAAAGAGAGGGCTGAGCTGCCCTGAAGTCGCATAATTGGCATTTGCCATCTTTGGGCGCAACATACCCATATAGGTATAAATTGTCTTGTCGGACATATTTACGGCGCAATTGTAATTCTGATAGGCGTTTCGTGGATTGAATAAAATGGCGTCCTTAAAATCATTCAGGGTCATCTTCTTATCTATTTTCCGCGCGGGATAACAATCCGTACCATATCCTTCCGCACGCAAATGGACAACCTTGCCACTCACAAGATCTTCAATGACATGCCCTCCGCCGTAACGAAACTCGCCGGGATAAACACTGTTAAGGGGATCGCCTTCAACAACTTCTGTCACGCCAAGATAACAGTCCACGGCCGCAATTCCCCCATAGGCGGGAACATCATTGATCCAAACTTTCGTCGCCCGGATACGGGGCGATGTGTGGCCAAAATTCAAAAAAGCACCTGATGAACACATGGGACTGAACGTTCCGGTCGTGACAACATCAACGCGTCTTGCCGCGTCAACGTCGCCGTGCCTCGCCACAATATCAATCATCTCTTCCGCCGTCACCACAACGGCCTTACCCTGCTTTATTTTTTCGTTGATTTCGCTGATTGTTTTTTGAACTTTGTTTCCCTTCATCACAACAAACTCCAGTAAAAGAAATGGTTCACATGTAAAATGTTTCTTTCGTGCATAACTGCGGCGTTTTAAGCAGGACTGGTGTGACCGAATCCTCCCGCGCCTCTTTCCGTATCGTCAAGGGAAGACGTCTTTTGCCAAATACATCGGCAAACGGGCTGAATAATAAGCTGAGCGATCCGTTCACCCCGTTTCACCTCAAAGGGCTTTGGACCGTGATTTATCAAAATGACCCCTATTTCTCCCCGATAATCGGCATCAATGGTCCCCGGCGCGTTCAATACGGTTACGCCAAATGTTACGGCTAAACCGCTTCTCGGTCTTATCTGCCCTTCATACCCCAAAGGAAGGGCGATGGCAAATCCCGTCGGGATTTTTTTCCATGCCCCGGGAGAGATGATTTCAACACTTTCCACCGCAGCGCATACATCCATGCCGGCGGCATGGCTTGTCATATACTGGGGCAGGTTTAAGTCATCATGTCCCGGTAAAATCATAATGGGAACACAAATTTTTTCCTGCATACCATTACCCATCTTTCGCCATCCCCGGAGGTATTTTCCCTATCGCAACCAAAGATATTTTGTCCAGCGCAAATATTTCCCTTGCCGCATCACAGACATCCTGTTTCGTTACACCGTCTATTTCCCCCATTACTTCATCGCAGGTAATGTAACGCCCAAAGGAAATTTCATTTTTTGCCAAGCGGTTCATGCGGCTATCCGTACTTTCCATACTCAAAATAAAATTACCTTTTACCATTTCCTTCGTATTGTGCAGTTCCTGTTCCGCCAGCAAGTTTTCCTGCAGCTTTTGCATCTCCAGACGGATCAAGCGGATCACTTCACGCAGCTGATTCGTATCAGTCCCCCCATAGACGCCCATCATACCCGCATCATGGTAGGCGCTTAAATAGGATTGAATATCATAAACAAGCCCTTTTTTCTCACGAATTTCCTGAAACAAACGCGAACTCATGCCCCCTCCGAAAAGGGCGTTAAGGATAATACAGGCATAGCGCATGGGATCGCCAACGGCAGGGGCTTTACATCCCATGACGAAATGGACTTGCTCCAGATCCTTGCGGATAAAACACTTCACCACAGAAGGCGATGGCGGAGGAGAAAATATTTTGTGCTCTTCTTGCGGCGCGGCGCCAAAACAACGCGTAATCAATTCCGCCAATCGGGAGTGTTCAACCTGCCCGGCAACAGAAATGACAAGATTATTTCCCCCATAATGGCGTTTAAAGAAGCGCAATATCTTTTTCCTGTTGAAGCTCTGTATGCTCTCGCAAGTACCGGCAACGGGAAAAGCCAAAGAGTGCCCTCGCCAAAATCGCGCATCGAAAACGTCATGGATATATTCATCAGGCGAGTCTTCTACCATCCGTATTTCCTGACAAATAACAGATTTTTCCTTTTCTATATCTTCGTCACGAAACAGTGAGTGGTTTAAAATATCAGCCAAAAGTTCAATGGCGGAATCAAGATGATAGGCGGGGATTTTTATATAGAATACCGTATTCTCTTTCCCCGTAGAGGCATTGATCACCCCTCCCATGGAATCAACCGCCGAAACAATAGCAAAAGGGGACCTTTTGCCGGTCCCCTTGAAAAGCATATGCTCAATAAAATGCGCTATTCCGTTGGATGTTTTCGTTTCATGACGGGATCCGCAACCAATCCATACGCCAATAGATACGGACTGAACGTGCCTGATTTCTTCTGAAACAACACGAATCCCATTTGCAAGGATGGTCTTATTGACCATTTTCGCCCAAAGCTTCCTTTCGGCTGAGGCGAATCTTACCCTGCCTGTCAATTTCCAAAACTTTCACATTCACCACATCGCCTTCTTTAAGGATATCGGTTACTTTGTTAACCCGCTCCTTTGCCAGATGGGAAATATGGACAAGGCCTTCCGTTCCCGGTAAAATCTCCACAAAAGCGCCAAAATCAACAACACGCTTCACCAAACCGCGATAGATCTTACCAATTTCCGCCTCTTCCGTAAGCAACTTCACCATACAAATAGCTTTTTCTGCGGCATCCGCATCAGCAGAGGCAATGGTAACGGTTCCGTCATCTTCCACATCAATCTTCACGCCTGTTTCGCTGACAATCTGGCGGATATTTTTGCCGCCCGATCCAATGACATCCCGCACACGTTCGGGGCGAACCTTGACCGTCACAATTCTTGGCGCATAGATAGAAATATCGGTTCTTGATTCCGCCATCGTTTCTATCAATTTATCAATGATGTGGAATCGTCCGGCTTTGGCCTGGTCAAGAGCCATACGCAAAACATCTTCCGTAAGCCGGTCAATCTTGATATCCATCTGGAGGGACGTAATGCCCTTTTTCGTGCCGCACACCTTGAAATCCATATCACCGCAATGATCTTCATCGCCCAGAATATCGGAAAGGATGACTATTTTATCGTCCTCTTTTAACAAACCCATGGCAATGCCTGCGGCAATACCTTTAACAGGTACGCCGGCGTCCATAAGGGCAAGCATACCGGCGCAAACAGTGGCCATGGAAGAAGAACCATTGGAAGAAAGAATTTCTGATACAATACGAATGGTGTAGGGAAATGCGCCGCTATCGGGTAGAACGGCAAGCAAGGCGCGCCTGGCCAGCGCTCCATGTCCGATTTCACGCCGTCCCGGACTTCGCAAAGGTTTTGCCTCTCCTACGGAGTAGGGAGGGAAATTGTAATGAAGAAGAAAAGTTCGTGTTTCTTCTCCCGTAATATAATCCATACGCTGTTCATCAGTGGAGGTTCCCAAGGTTAAGGCGGCCAATGCCTGTGTTTCGCCGCGATTAAACAATGCGGAGCCATGAACCCTTGGCAAAATACCTGTTTCCGAACTGATAGGACGGATATTTTGGAAGCCGCGCCCATCAACTCGCGTCTGCTCTTTTAAAACAATATCCCGAACGATCCGCCGCTCCATGTCCTCAACAATTCCTGCAATAACGGGCTTTAATGAAGCATCATCCGCAGAAAACTCCTTGCTGGCACTCTTGCGGATATCGCCCAACCGCGAATAGCGTTCCTGCTTCCGCGGAATATGATAGGCCTCACGGAGATCATTTTCCACCCGCGCCGTTACTTGCGCCAGAAGGTTCTCATCAACCGGCTCCAGAATAACTTCCCTCTTCTCCTTGCCGATTTCCTCTTTCATCCGCAATTGCAGATCAATAATCGGGCGCATGGCGTCAAGGCCATGACTGATGGCGTCCACAATGATATGATCATCAATTTCCTTAGCGCCGCCTTCCAGCATGACAAGGTTTATATCGTATCCATCCGTCCCTTCACGGGGAACCATGCGGCCGGCAAGAAACAGGTTAAGATCGCTGTCTTCCATTTCATCTATGGAGGCGTTGCAAACAAATTTCCCCTCCACCATTCCCACTCTCACTGCGGCAATGGGGCCTTTAAAAGGAATATCCGATATTTCCATGGCAGCCGAGGCCGCAATAAGGGCCGTCACATCAGGATCATGTTCAGTGTCCACAGAAAGAACAGTGGCGACGACCTGGGTTTCATGATGATAACCTTTGGGAAACAGGGGGCGAATAGAGCGGTCAATGATACGCGATGTTAAAATTTCCCGCTCATTGGGCCGGCCTTCCCGCTTAAAAAAACCACCGGGAATTTTACCGGCGGCAAAAGTCATTTCCTGATAATCTACTGTTAAAGGGAGAAAATCCAATCCTTCTCGTTTATCCCTGAGAGATACAACTGTTACCAGAACAACCGTATCACCATATGTCGCAAAAATAGCACCGTCAGCTTGGCCGGCCACGTAGTTTGCTTTCAAGGCAAGTTTTTTCCCTGAAAACTCAGTCAAAAATGAATTACTCATTGATTTATTTTTCCTTTCTTTTGATCGACGATAAGGCCTGCCTTAAAACCACAAGAATACACCTGAGGTGATTCTGCCCGGACAAACGAAAATCTCTTTTGGTTTATTTTCGCAATCCCAAGCGGGCAATAACGGTTCTGTATCGCTCCAGATCCTTTTTCTTCAGATAATCGAGCAAGCCTCTTCTCTGTCCAACCAGTTTTAGTAAGCCACGCCGCGAATGATGGTCCTTTTTATGCACCTTGAAATGCTCCGTAAGATACTCAATGCGAGCGCTTAACAAGGCAATCTGAACCTCCGGGGAACCCGTATCATCCTCATGGAGTTTAAAACTGCCAATAATATTACCCCTCTTTTCTACATCTAACACCGCTTTTTCCTCCCTCTCTTTTATGATTTAAAATCAAACCACAGTCAAAACGCGCACGATGGACCACGGAAGCGCGAGGCGTACCTTGCCGTTGTACGTCGGGGAAGCCCTGACAAACCCCACGAAATAACCGCTTGATTGCTATTTGACATAAGCATCACTATTGTACCCCGTTCAGTCACCCATTTTGCGAGCCAAAAACCCGTAACGTCCTGGCGAGCTGCCTTACCTCTCCATATTCTTCCCGGTTATTGGTGAGAATTTCCACAATCGCTACAAGTTCTGCTTGCGGGGAAAGCAACCTTACCATATCTCCCCTGGCAAGAAAAGAAATATGATCACCGGCAACTTCATCGCTCATCAGCTGGCAGCCTTTGCGAATCTTATCCGCTAATAAATCATCTATATGAATCGCCTTCAATCCGGAAACGGCCTCTGCAACGGGAATTATTTTCTCCGCCAAAAGCCTTCTCTGCCCATCTTCATCCAAACCGGCAAGTAAAAGAGCATCCCCTTCGGAAAAGGAACCATTTTTCGTTCTCCTCAAGGAGGAAAGTGCCGCTCCGCAGCCTAATTCTTCGCCAATATCGGCGCAAAGCGAACGAATATAGGTTCCCTTGCTGCAGGAAATGGTAAAAACAACCTCCGGAAGATTTATGGCCACAACATCCGTATGAAAAATTTCTACATCCCGTGGTTCCGGCGTGATGACGATACCCCGCCTTGCCCACCGGTGCAAAGAGCGCCCCTTAAATTTTACCGCCGAATACAGAGGAGGAATTTGTTTTCTCCGTCCGCGCAGACCATGGATTGAACGGATGACATCTTCCTCGGCAACATGCAAAGGGGCTGTCGCTACCACCGTTCCCGTTACATCCAGCGTATCGGTGCAGACGCCCAGAAGAGCCGTTGCGCGATACTCTTTGCGGGCGCTTAT
>JAITWQ010000176.1 GCA_031285215.1 Syntrophobacterales bacterium
CAAGGTAATCATCCACCGCACTTTCAAAATCTTCTCTCAGGCTCTGTACACTTTCACCCTCGAAAGAAATAAGGCTGTTTACACCAGCAACTTTTCCGAAAAGGACTTTATCGGGAGCAGAAAATTCAACAGTACCATAATATCCTTTGTACTCTAATACGTTGCTCATAGCAGACCCTCCTTTTCCAAAACCTCTAACACTTGTTTAATCTGGTATTCCAAAAGTTCTTTGCGTGGGTGCGGCTTGTGCAGGATAATTGCCGTATTGTCTTTGAAAAACGCCACACGAGAACCGCTTGTTTTTCCTTTTTTGAACATTTCAAATCCTAAAGATTCAAGAACGTTCCGCATTTCATCAAAAGTAAAATCCTTTGGTTTGCTTTTCAGCCGTTCTATCAGCTTTTCTTTTTTTACCATGTTTTTATCACCGTGCTACTATCAGGCTGTAAAATATGCAACTAATTTTTAGTGGCTGTTACGCTATGGCGGAAAGTTTGCTTTCAAGTCCTGACGGATTTCCTCAAAAACACCGGCCCAACCGCCATGTTGAGGCTGGCGGTAAAGGGTGACGCTGGGATACCAGGGGCTGTCCCTTCTGTCCAGAAGCCAGCGCCAGTCGGAAAGGATGAAAGGCAATAAAATCCAGGTCGGTTTTCCCAGTGCGCCGCTTAAATGGGCAACTGGTATCCACGGAAATGACCACATCCATAAGGGCACACAGGGCGGCCGTATCGGAAAAATCATGAATGTCGTGATCGCAGCGGAGAATTTCACCATGTTCCTGTAATGTTTTTTCATCCTCCTCGCGGGGGTCTTTTTGCAGACTTACATACTGATATCCGGCGGGTAAATGGGAAATCCATTCTTTGAGGATTATACTGCGGTTATGATCATTCGCGTAAGTTTTTTTGCCGCTCCATACCAGTCCTGCCCGTGGTTTTGTCTTTTCTCCCAGTTTGTTCTGCCAGTAAACTATTTTATCCGGCGGCGCTTTAAGGTAGGAAGGAGAAGTGGGAATGGTGTGCAGCTCTGTTTTGAAAGCCAGGGGCAGGCTCATTAAAGGACAGTGGCAGTCAAAATCAGGCAGGTCATTGCCTTTGGGGATGATTTTTTCTATTCCATCCAGGTTTTTGAGGAGGGGAACAAGAACCTCTTCCACTTCCAGAATAACCCTGGCTCCCAAGCGGGCTGCCAGGGGAACGTAACGGCAGAATTGGATGGTATCGCCCAAGCCCTGTTCACTGTGGAGGAGAATGGTCCGATTGGTAAGCGTTTCCTGTCCCAGCCAGAGGGGTTGGGAAAAATTTCTTCTGGGGGACGTAAAATCTTCCCGCTGCCAGCGCCATTCATATAGTTCCCAGCCCTCCGTGAATTGTCCTGTCAGAAGCAGATGAAGGCTTTTGTTCCAAATGGTAACGGGGTTGAGGGGGGCGATGGCGATGGCGTGTTTATAGTCGCGAATGGCTTCATCCCTTTGCCCCAAAAACGCAAAAACAGCGCCGCGGTTAGTGAAGGCCTCGGCATAGTCAGGCTTGAGAGAGATGGCCTGATCGTAATCGGCCAAGGCCGCTTCAAACTGACCGATACTTTGCAAGGCGTGACCGCGCATAAAGTAGAGTTCCGCGGTACTGGAATCAAGGGCGATACCCTGTTCGAAGTTTCCTAAAGCCTCGTCAAAACGCTTCATTTCAGTCAGGATAGAGCCGCACTGAAGGAAAATGTGAGCATTGGTGGGGCTGAGCGCCGCAGCCAGATTGTAACAGGACAGAGCCGCCTCCCACAGGCTACTTTTTTTAATGATTGTACCCATCTTAAGGCAGGAGGCAAGGCGAGGATAAATGGCAATGTTCCGGTCATCATCGGTTATGTCGGTGGCTGATTTTCCCAACCTTTGCAGGGCGTCGCCATATTGGAGATAAATATCCGCGTTATCGGGGTCTAAGGACAGAGCCTGGTCATAACAGGCGAGGGCTTCGTCAAATTTTTTCGATTCCTGTAACACAGCGGCGCGGCCAAGATGAATATCCACATTATTTGGATGTAAGGCAAGGGCTTGGCTATAACAGTCAAGTGCCTCGTCAAATCTCTTCAATTCCTGTAATACGGTGGCACGGCCGAGATAGGCCTCCGCGTAATCTGGCCGCAGGGAAAGGGCCTGGTTGTAGTCGTTAATGGCGTCAAAGGGCCGCTTTAATTCCGCCAACACGTTACCCCGTCCAAAATAGGCTTCCGTATATTCCGGTTTCAGGGCAATGGCTTGGTCATAGCCGGTCAGGGCCTCTTCATATCGTTTAAGTTTCCGCAGAGCCATGGCGCGGTTATAGTGGGCTTCGGCAAAATCCGGTTTTTCGCCGAGGGCTTTATCATAACAACCTACGGCCTCCGTAAATTTTTCGCGTTTTTGCAGGGCGTTGCCCCAATTATACCAGGCTTCCGTAAAATCCGGTTTCAGGGTGACGGCGACTTCATAGCTGGTACCTGCCCCCTCCAACTCTCCCAACTCCTGGAGGGACGCCCAGATGATAGAAAAAGGTGGGATTTTTGGGGTAAAGACCAACTGCTTTCCCGATTAATTTTGCCGCATCGTAATAATTTCCTCCTTGCAGGGCGATTACACCTAACAGGTGCAAACAGTCGAAATGATCGGGATATTCTTTCAGAACATCTTCACAAATAATTTTCGCTTCCTTTAACAATCCCTGCTGCTGCAAGGTCAGGGCCTTGGCCAGTTTTAGCTGGGTGAGCTTGGATATGGTCGTCTTTTTAAATTTACGGGTATTTTTTGTTTTACCGGCCATGGGATGTTTTCTCCTGCACAAAGTTTGTATTGTTTATGTGGGTCATGCAGGGACGCGATTTATCGCGTCCGGATTAAAATTCGTTGGTATGGGATGCGTTGTTATTTTCGGGCGCGATCAATTTACACTTCCCCTTGCCTTTGATATTATCATGCACAATAAATGTATATTTGTCAAAAGGCTTATAGTTCGGCCCCTTTGGTATCGCTCTCTCATTTTCTGACGGGAAAAATGATATGGAAGGCTTGTCTGCCGGCCTTATTCATGTTACCAATACAAAATATCTATCATAATCAAAAATATGGAGTTTGCCATGTCATCACCTTATTTGGAATCGGTTATTGATATTGCCCGTAAGGCAGGTCAACTGCTTCGGGAAAAATTTGACCAGCCCCACGACATTGAATACAAAGGAAGGATTAATCTGGTGACAGAAGCTGATCACGCTTCGGAGGCCCTCATTATGGCCGAGATTCAGTCGCGCTATCCCCATCACGATATTCTTACGGAGGAATCCGCCGCCATTACCAGAGGTTCTGATTTTTGTTGGGTTATTGATCCTCTGGACGGAACGACAAACTATGCCCACGGTTATCCGGTATTTTGTGTCTCTGTGGCTTTAGCTAAGAAAGGGGAAGTTTGTTTTGGCGCTGTCTATAATCCCATGCTGGACGAAATGTTTTATGGGGAGCGGGGAAATGGAGCCTTTCTGAATGGAAAGCAAATTCATGTATCGGCAACGGCGGATATGTTGAAAAGCCTTTTAGCGACGGGGTTTCCCTACGATATTCGTGACAGCCGGGAAAATAATATGAACTATTTCTACGCCATGGCCACAGAAGTTCAGGCCGTTCGCCGCGCCGGAGCCGCCGCCCTTGACATGGCATATGTTGCGGCGGGGCGTTTTGATGGTTTCTGGGAGTTAAAACTCATGCCCTGGGATACGGCAGCGGCATGGCTTCTCATTGAAGAAGCGGAAGGAGTTGTAACCGATCTTTACGGAAAGCCTTTCCATTTACAAAGCCCTCATGCCCTGGCGTCTAACGGACACATCCATGAGGGAATGATCAACATTTTGTCCCAAGCTCGCGCCGCCGGCTGATTGTTTCCGCGAATTTTCCTGCAGTATAATCCATACTCTTTTTTCTCCCCGGCGTGTTTTCTTGACACAGGTGATCGTGACAATGGCAAAGGGATGACTATATTACTCCCCAAAGGGGATATATCATATGATATCATGATGTTATAACAATTATGGCTGGTGTTTTTCTGTAATATTTAAAGATAAAAAATGCAAAGGAGGAAAAATCTATGTTTGGCCCTGCAATGAGACGATTTGGACACGGTACCGATTTATTAAGTGAAATGCAGTATTTGCACAATGAGATGAGTCGCCTTTTTTCTTCTGTTGCGCCTCAGACTGTGCACGAATATCCGCCTATTAACGTATGGTCTGGTGAAGATAATGCCATCGTAACGGCGGAAATGCCGGGGATTGATCCGTCTGTCCTGGATATTTCCGTTATTGGAGATACTTTAACAATCAGCGGAAAGATTGAACCGGAAGAGATCAAAGGTGGTGTTTACCATCGTCAGGAGAGAAACTACGGATATTTTAAGAGAATCTTGCAGCTGCCTTTTCATGTGAATGCGGAAAAGGTCGAAGCACGTTACGAAAATGGTATTCTTCAGGTAAAACTGCCAAGATCAGAAGATGACAAACCGCGTAAAGTAATGATTCAAGCGGAATAGGAAAGGAGGTACAGGGATATGCTCGAAAATAAAGAATTTCAAGAAACACAGAGTCCGGCTGATTTGGAGCGCCCCCAGAACCGCAAAGTGTATCTGCCCAAAGTGGATATTTATGAAACAAAAGATGCGGTTATCCTGATTGCGGATATGCCCGGTGTTGATGATAAATCCGTTAATGCCGTATTGGAGAAAAATGTTCTCTCCCTTTCGGGAAAAGCGGAACTCCCTGCCTTTTCAGGCTATACCATTGTCTACGGGGAGTATGATGGTGGGGATTATCACCGTGAATTTACGATTTCCGACGAAATTGACAAGGATAATATTGGGGCAACCATGAAAAACGGTCTCTTTCGTCTGGTTCTTCCCAAAGCGCAAAAGGTTAAAGCAAAGAAAATTACTGTCCAGACGGAATAGCCCGTCCTCGTTACGCTGAGAAGGATTACCCTTCTCAGCGTTTTCTTTTTCTATGCCCATATTATCACATCGTTATTCCGTTGTTTTAAGTAGGTAAAATTTCAGAAAACATAAAAAAATCCTTGCAAATCATTTTTGCCTGTAGTATGTTTCTATCGATAGAAACAACAAGGGTTCAAATTTCCCTTTTGAGGATGTTTGTGATTCATGGAAAAAGATCATACTCTGGCGCATATTTTAAGCGGAATCACCGATGATGCAACGATGGAAACCTTTATGGAAGAAATATTCACCCCGCGTGAAATGGCTGCCATCCTTCTGCGCTGGCGGCTCCTCCAGGAGCTGCACGAAGGTAAAACGCAGCGTGATATCGCTGCCCGTCACAGAATAAGTTTATGTAAGATTACCAGAGGATCCAAGATTTTGAAGGCGAAAAATTCTCTGGTGAAAAAAATTTTAGACAGGATGGAAGAGAGAAAGGATACATAAATGACTGCAAAAATTAATGGCTTTGAAATGCCTGATCGTGGAGGATGCTTTGGAGAATATGGCGGACGCTATGTCCCGGAGCAATTAGAAAAAATTCTTGATGAAATTTTGATCGCTTATGAAAAAATTCGTGACGATGATGATTTTAAGAAAGAACTTCAATTTCTGTATAAAAACTATGCGGGCCGGCCAAGCCCTATTTTCTACGCCAAAAATTTATCCCGGAAAACAGGGGGAGCGCGGATTTATCTGAAGCGAGAGGATCTGAACCACACAGGGGCACATAAGATAAACCATTGCCTGGGCGAGGTTCTGCTTGCCAAAAAGATGGGAAAAACAAAGGTTATTGCGGAAACGGGCGCCGGTTCTCATGGCGTCGCCTTGGCAACGGCGGCCACGCTTCTTGGTTTGGAGTGCGATATCTATATGGGAGAAATTGATATTGCCAAGGCGCAGCCGACCGTAATACGCATGAAAATTTTAGGGGCTAATATTGTTCCCGTCCATGACGGGGGGAAAACGCTCAAGGAAGCCGTTGATGCGGCTTTAGACGCCTATTTTGCGGATCCCGTTTCCCAGTTTTATGCGATTGGCTCTGTAGTTGGCCCCCATCCCTTTCCCATGATGGTCCGTGATTTTCAGCAAATCGTGGGTATTGAGGCGAGGGAGCAGTTTCAGGCGGAAACAGGTCTTTTGCCCGATTATCTTGTCGCCTGCGTTGGCGGAGGTTCTAATGCCATCGGGCTTTTCACCGCTTTTCTTGAAGATCATGATGTACAGCTCTACGGTGTTGAACCGGCGGGATTCGGCCCTGAGGTTGGTCAGCACGCAATGACCCTTACCATGGGGACGCCGGGTGTTTTGCACGGGTTTAAGTCCTATCTCCTCCAGAATGACAGGGGAGAGCCGTCCAGTGTACATTCCGTGGCCAGCGGCCTCGATTATCCGGGGGTAGGGCCTCAGCATAGTTTGTTAAAAGATATTGGCCGTGTAAATTATGCCTCGGCAACAGATCAGGAGGCAGTTGACGCCTTCTTTGAATTATCAAAGGCAGAGGGCATCGTTCCCGCGCTGGAGAGCGCCCATGCCGTGGCGTATGCGATGAAACTTGCGCGGGGCCTGGATCAGACCAAAACCATTCTCGTTAACCTGTCTGGCCGGGGCGACAAGGATATTGATTTTGTTGTCGAGCATTACGGCAAGGATCATGGGATTGTTTTATAATTTTCAGTGGTTTGGAAGAAAGGGATGATCCCTTGAGGGGAAATACGTTATAAAGTCATGGAATCCGATCATTTTAGACAGGAGCTTGTTAAAGCCGTCCCCGAGCGGAAGGGGTGTTTATCTTGCGGGAGCATGGCGGTCAAAGGATTGCAGCGCTACTGCTCGGCTGCGTGCCGCGAGAAACTTCAGTTTAAACTGAATCTGCGAACCGGGCTTGTTCAGGCGCTGAATGCCCGCTATGCTACATTTTTCTTTTCCGATGATCATATCTTTATGGACGTGCTTCCCCATGGAAATCAGGGGACTTTTCGTTTTCGCTATCCCCGCACGCCGGGCAAAACGCCGGCGGAGGATTTTAGCACGATGGCGAATATTTTGGGAGAAATCTGGTGGTCTGAAAAAGAGAAAAGCAACAAAGCTTATCGGGCTTCCCATCAGGTTTTTCAATGGGGGTTGCAGTCGTATGGTTCCCTTGTTTCGGTTCGGCCTGCGGCTCGCTATACCCCCAAAGTTAATCGCGATCATCTCGCCCTGCTGCAAATTGACCGCTCGGCGCTAATATCTTCCAATCTGAAGCAGATGATTAAAGATGCCTATCGGAGGGAAGCCAAGAAAAATCACCCCGATATGGGAGGGGAGGCGGAAATTTTTTGCCGCGTGCATAAAGCCTATGAGGATTTGTTTTCCTGGGCACATAATCCCACATACACGCGTCAACGCGGATTTCCGGACAAATGGTTCTACGAGCGCGATTTGAACCACTGGAAACCGCCCCTGCCCCGCAGCCGCTTGTAAGCGGTGCGTCTGATTACCGCCTTCATGAATCATCTTCATCGCCGTCAGTTCTAACAAGGGGGCATGCCCCCTTGTCATGTCAGAGGAAGACGAACTCGTTATTACAAAAACGATTTGAGCATGAGGCCTCACGATGAACAGGCGGATTGGACGCGGGCTGCAATCCCGCGTCAGCAGGTTTTTTGTTTACTCGGAAATGTGCAAATACTTTTTTAATCCCTGCTGGAGGATTTGGGAAAAGGGAGCGTTTGCTTTTTCGGCTTGGCGGTTAAGCCAGGCAGGTATGGTCAGGGTTTTCTTTACGGCTTTTGTATCGTTTGCCTGCCGCCATTCATCGGTGTCGGCGGCGATTAATGTAAAGGTTTCCCCTTTTTCAACAACTAAAGTTTCAGAAGGCGGCGGTATTGGCAGCCGATCATCTTCGGCAGACCAAAGCCACATTTCAACGGCATCTTTGGCCATTATAAGAGCCTCCGCCGCATCTTTCCCATAGGTAAAGCATCCCGGCAAGTCCGGAACCTTAACGCCAATTTGATCATCATCCGGGAATAAAATTGCCGGATATACATATTTCATTATTTTACCCCCTCTCTTATTTCAATCCTGCCGCTTTTAGAATGTTATTCAGTGTGCCGCCGGGAATGACGAACCGCGCAGCGCCCATGCAAATGTGCGGGTAAGACGTTCTTAACAAGGGGGCATGCCCCCTTGTCATGTCAGAGGAAGATACGTGCGTCAAGAGGTTCCGGAAATTTTTTTGCGGGGATGTGAAAAAAAATTAAAGTTATTGATCGCACCTGCCGATAAGAGTATTGAATGTTGAAAACAAGTAACAAAAAATAAAAATCAAAAACAGGCCGGCGAGAAGCGCGGGCCGCAAAAACCCAGAAAAGGAGAAAAAAATCATGGCAAGTGACATTTCTTTAACAGCGGGAATGAGAAGTAATTTGTTGAGCCTTCAGAGCACGGTCGCCCTTTTGGACCGCACCCAGGAACGCCTGGCCACGGGCAAAAAGGTAAATACCGCCCTGGACGATCCCGGCGCTTATTTTAAGGCGAAAGCTCTGAACGACAGGAGCGGTGACATCGGTCTTTTAAAGGACAATATGGGTCAGGCCATCCAGACGGTACAGGCGGCGGATAGGGGAATTAAGGCTATTACGTCCCTGGTGCAGCAGGTCAAGGCCATCGCGGAACAGGCGAAAATGGCTCTTGAGGCCGACTCTAGTGCAGACGTAACGAGTTATACAGCTCAAATAACGGAACTCTACAAGCAGATTGATAATATCGCGGGCACGTCAGGATATCAGGGCGTTAATCTTATAAATGATGCCACCAACACTTTTACGGTTAAATTCGAGGGAGCTGGCAGCTTGGATATCGATGGAGTGGATCTCACCAGTGGCAGTACTGGCCTTAATTTTACCACTGCTCCGGCACTTTTAGCTGATTTTGATGCCATTATTGATGAAATTAACGGTGTTCCCGGTACTAGTGATGGTGCC
>JAITWQ010000018.1 GCA_031285215.1 Syntrophobacterales bacterium
TTGGTCGTAAGTCAAGTTTGACGCCGGGATAGATTAAGTTTCCGCGATTGGTGAACGCTTCTTTTTCCTGGAATAGTTTTATGACCTGTTTAGCCAAAGGTACTACATGCGGTCTTTTCATTTTCATACGCCCGGCGGGGATAATCCATTCAGCGGCGTCAAAGTTGACTTCCGACCATTCAGCGCCTCTAAGTTCCCCGGAACGAACAAAGACATAGGGCATGATACGAAGGGCATATAAAATGCGAATATCGCCCTGGTAACTGTCTATGTCCCGTAAGAGGCACCCTATTTCCAAAGGGTTGGTAATGGCGGCGTAATTAGTCGTTTGAACAGCTGGCAACGCTTCAGACAATCCGGCGGCGGCGTCATATTTGGTATGGCCAAGCCTTTTCGCATATCGGCATACTTGACCGGCAAGGGAAACGAGGCGGTGTGCTGTTTCGACAATGCCCTGTTCGGCTGCATGATTCACGGCGGCGAGAATGTCCGATGGTTCCAGTCTTGAAAAGGGTATGCCTCCAATGTAAGGGAAAAGTTGTTTTTCCAATCGGGCAAGGGTTGTTTTCTGATGTCCGGGAGAATTGCCTTTCGTGTTTTTGACGTACCATTCACGGGCGACAAACTCAAAGGTAGCCGCGTCTTCACGGGCTGCAGCCACAGCCTTTATCCGCGCCTCCTTTTTGGCCGCTCCGGGGTCAATGCCTTTAGCCAGCATTTCTTTTGCTCCATCTCGCTTGCTTCTGGCGTCCTTGAGGCTTATGGTGGGGTACTGACCAAAGGATAAGGTTTTCTGTTTACCGTCAAAGCTATAGGCCATACGCCATAATTTAACACCTGTCATTGAAACGTGAATATATAAACCGCCGCCATCGGATTTCTTTTGAACTTGTCCGGACGGCTTAATTCCCCTCAAAAAAACATCTGTCAGTTTCATTCTTGGTATCCATTGCTTTCGGTATTTCAAAAATGCTTTCGTACCAAGGATAATACCAAGAAATATGGTAGATTTCAATAGATTTATATGGAGGTCTATAGACAACAAATAAAGAAAAAGCCCTGTGTTTATCAGGGCTAATAGACTTTATTAGACTGTTGTGGATTGATAAATGGTGCCGGAGGTCGGAATCGAACCGACACTTTCGCGAGGAAAGGGGGATTTTGAGTCCCCTGCGTCTACCAGTTTCACCACTCCGGCACTTATTGGATATATGCGGTTTTAAAAGAGTTTTTGGTGATTACCCTCATTTCCCAAAATACTAAAAACATCTAAAAACACCTAAATTATACGGGAAAAACCGGACAACTGAAAGTGGTTTCTACAACAAAATGGATGCTGCCGCAAGAAGAATATTAGCTCTCCTTCTTGTTGGGGAAAAGGAACGATGCCAGCACCCCCAGACCAAGCGTCCCCAAGACGATCATCAGGCTTACCGACGGGGGAATATGAAAACCAGTATCGCCAAAGACATGATTCCAAGATTGCAAAGTCATTTTGGCCGCGATGAAGAACAGCAGGACAATGACCGCTTTCCCAAGATGGACCAGATGGCGGTTCAGAACGGCAATGACAAAATAAAGGGTACGCAAACCCAAGATGGCGAAAATCATGGCGGCGTAAACAAGAAGAGGTTCCTGGGTAACGGCAATGACAGCGGGTACGGAATCGAAGGCAAAGGCGATGTCCGACATTTCGATGACGATCAGGCACAAAAAGGCGGGGGTCGCATAAAAAAGGCCTTTGCGGGTCACATTTTGCAGATCCTGGGATGATAATTCCTTATGCTTTACAAAGAAACGTTCCAGATAGAGACGGGGATAAACGGGAAGCCATTTACCCGTCCATTTCAGACTCCAATGATGGGAATAATCCTCTATTTTCTTCTCGTCGCTGCCGCTCTTCAGCATCTGAACGGCGCTCCAGGCAACCAGGGCGGCAAAAAGGAAGCCTACCCATGGACTGGCCATGAAAAGCCCCGTGCCAATTACGACGAAAATCGCACGGAAGACAATGGCGCCCATAATACCCCAATAAAGAATACGATGCTGGAGATGGGTCGAAATCCCAAAAGAGGCAAAGATGGCAATAAACACCATTAAATTATCAATAGACAGGCTTTTCTCCAGAACATAGCCCGCAAGATACAGATCCGCCCATTCCTTGCTGAAACGAAGCCAGAGATATACGTAGAAGAGCAGAGCGAGAACAATCCAGAAAATAGCCCATTTCGTGGCATCGGCCATGGTAATTTCCCGCGTCTTTTTATGGGCGATAAGATCAGCATAAATCGAAACACCGATGACGACAACGAAAATGATGATCGCTTCCAGTGGAAAACCAAAATGTTCCATCCATTCCTCCTAATCTTTCACGCCGCCGTTTTTACCATCGCCGCGGACAATGGTGATCTTCCGCGTCAGGGCATGAAAAAACCTTTGCCAAGAACAGCATAACCGTCTTGTTATCCCTTTATCCGTCTGCCTTCATTTGAACAATGATTTTAACGCGGCCGGCATTGCCGCAGGAACCCGGCATCAGCCATCAGACACCTTCCGCCAGGAAGGACAAGAATCTCCAATCGCTTTGTCAGAAAACAGATTAATCTTTAGCGGAGTAATAAACCGCCTCCCAAAATCCGACAACGGAAAAGCCGGCCATGGAAAGCGGCTTAACATGCGGGCATTGCTCCTCTTGTATTCGGCAAGATGGCATCCGTATCAGAGTCATCAGAATATCTGGAGACAATATCCAAAAATTCCTTTTCACTTTCCAGAAAAGCATCCACTACCAGCGGATCAAACTGGGTACCGCGCCCTTCTTCGATAATTTTCTTCGCCACGTCATGGGTAAAAGGATCCTTGTACACCCGCCTGGAAACCAGGGCGTCATACACATCGGCCAGACTGACCACCCGCGCACAGAGGGGAATATTATTTCCCTGCAATCCTTCCGGATATCCATGACCATCGTAACGCTCATGATGGCTCATGGCAATATCCCGGGCAATGCGAAGATAGAGTACATCAGGATATTCTTTTACCGCACGCTCAAGGGTTTGTCCGCCGAGGGTCGTATGGGTTTTCATAATATCAAACTCACGATCATCAAGGCGGCCCGGCTTCAGCAGCACACAATCAGGAATACCCACCTTGCCAATATCATGGAGGGGGCTTGTCATATAAATTAATTCCACAAAATCCGCAGGTACCTCTTCCGCCGTGCCGCTTAAATACCTCACAAGATGCTCCGCCAGGATTCGCGAATAGAGGCGTATGCGGTTCAGGTGATTTCCCGTTTCATTGTCTCGCGTATCCGCAAGCTGGGCAAGGGCAAAAATAGTAAGCTGGTGGGTTTCCAGGGCTAAAATGCGCTGAGCAACGCGCAGACGAAGACGAAGCTCCATGGGATCAAAGGGTTTAATGATAAAGTCATCCGCTCCCGCCTGCAAACCATTTAACAAATCAGCTTTTTCGGAACGCGATGTGAGTATAATGATGTAGCAATAACTGCTTGCCCCCATCTCGCGTATCTTCTTCGCCAGATCAATCCCTGACAGGCCCGGCATCATCCAGTCCGAGATAATCAATTGAATGCGCTCTTCCTGTATCAGCTTTAAGGCTTCATAACCGTCACTGGCGCGAACAAACTCATATCCCTCTGAACTGACAGCAGCTTCAAGAATATCCAGAGCGATTTCGTCGTCATCTACACCTAATATCTTCATGGCACCTCTTATGAATTCCCTAATTCCTCATAACAACTATCAAGAAAAGGCCTTACGCCACATCAAGCGCCGTTTACAGCAATACGAGGGATGATAAGATATCTCTTCCCTTTTGTAAAGAAAAGTATTGCTAATATTTTATCTCTTTAACTTCGCGAATATTTTATTTCTGAACGACGCCCTTTAACTCTTCAAATCCAGTCTGAACGTCAACAAGCAGCTCTCCCAAAAGAGCAAAATCAGCGGAATCGGAAGATTTTTCCAGGCGCTCCGCGTAATGTCCCAGTTTGTCCGCGCCGACATTCCGGGAACTCCCCTTTATCGTGTGGGCCTGCAGGCGTATTTCATCTCTGTTCTGCGTTTCTATGGCCCCCCTGATGCTCTCCATACGCTTGGGAACGTCATCAATAAACTTGAGCAAAATTTTCTGGGCCAGGGCTTCATTCTTGCCAACCCGGCCAAGAAAAGCTTCTCTATCGTAAACTTGATACTCGCCCGCGGATAAACTGTCTTTTTGCGCATTGTCTGTCATTTTTCCATCCTCACCATGTTTTTTTTCATCACAGGTTTTATAAAGCCACTAACATTTTTCCAATATTGCTATTTTTCATCACATCATCAATCCGCCGCTAATAGGTGCGGCTGCAATTGCATTTGCCGCATCGTCCTTCGCCGGCGAAATAATATAGCAGTTGTTTTCTTTTTTCGCAAATGCCACGGTTTCGCCCAGGTAACGATTCCGCTCCTGCTCATCTGCGGGGATTATACGCTTCCTTCATAAAAGTTGAAACAGGGAAAAACAACAATCGTGAGTTCCGGCAATGAACTTGAATTTTCGATTTGTATTAGAAGCCGGTCTGTTCTATGATGTCTGCCATTACAACTACGGGGGGAATTTGATGATGCACTGCAAAAGATACGCAATAATACTGTTGTGGACTATGGCTGCCGCCTTATTGACAGTCAATACGGCATTTGCCGCGAAGGGATCAGTCGCTCCAGCCGCAGACACTGTGAAGATGGCAACAACGACCAAAGTAACGGCCATCGAAATATATCCCGCCGGTGCAAAAGCCGTTTTTTCCGCACAAACGGGAGAAAACGTGACCATAGAAATTCCCGGAGCCTTTGATGAGAGAACGGTACGCGCCATTAAAAAACCAGGACAAACCATCCGCTATTTCAGAGTCCAGCGGGTGCATAATCCCGGCTTCGTTCCCAATTCGCTGAAAGATCTGTTTCGTGAAATTGAGGATAAAAAGGACCGCATAAAAGTCCTCGACGCCCAAATTCAGACCGCGGCAGCAAATCAGGAGCTTTTAAACAACATTCCCATATCCGATAAAATGAACGCTGCGGAGGTGGGCATACTGCTGAATAACGTTATGCAGCAGCGCAGCCGCCTCTCCCTTGAACTCACCCGCCTGAAAGGTGAAAAAGAGAAGCTGTCCACAGAAGT
The DNA here is from genome assembly GCA_031285215.1 of Syntrophobacterales bacterium. GTDB lineage: Bacteria > Desulfobacterota > Syntrophia > Syntrophales > JAAYKM01 > JAAYKM01. Next base: position 5,185 of record JAITWQ010000018.1, read on the forward strand.
TTCACAGCTGACGGAAAAATATAAAAGGAATCTTCCTCCTAAATACGACTCTGTCATCAGCGTTAATGTCGGCGCCGCCGGCGCGGGGACTGTTGATGTTGAGGCGCTGACAACCCATGCCTCATGGATACCGAAATACGACATGAATTTTAATACGAAAAATGGCGACATTACATCGAAAATGGTTGCGGAAACGCGCATGAATTCGGGCATCGCCTATGAAGGAGCCGTAAAATTTTATACAAACCAACCGCCCTCCGCCTCACTTGCCGTCCCCAAAATAAATCGCCTGGTTGTCACCTTTCCCCCGGAATACAAAAGCGATTCCTCAAGCAAAAGAGCATATGCCAATCAGATGATGGCTGCCGAAATGGCCGCCCCTGCGCCGCAGGCGGTAATGATGGATGAACCAAGAATCATCGTCGCGGAATCACCGGTCAATGCGGTCATTACAGGTAACGGCCGCATTATTTCCGATAATATGCCCGTGTCCATTGAATTGGGTTCAGTAACATACAGGGCAAAACCATCGGTATTGATGTATCGTGATTTTTCCCGCACCGGTCTCCTGATGGCCCATATTGATTCCCTCAAGGAACCGGTTCTTCCGGGAGCGGCAACGATGTATGTGGATGACCAGTTTTCCGGATATACGTCAGTGGCCTACACGGGCAGGGGGCAATCCCTGAAACTGGCCGTTGGTTACGCACCCCTGATAAAGATCAATAAAGAAACAGACGCCGGTCATTCCAGCACCGGTTTTTTCTCGTCCGGCATCACCCAGGGCGGATATTCCCTGGAGGCGGCAAACGGCTCCAGTATGGATCTGGATATCGAACTAATTGACAGAATTCCCTTCTCCGTTGACGACAAGATCGTTGTGGAAGCGATAACCATAAATCCGACGCCGGACAAAAATGAAGACAATGTGCTGACATGGAAATTTCACTTGAAAAAAGGCGAAAGCAAAAAATTCAAAGTACAGTACAGAATAAAACACCCTGCGGATAAAGAACTGATTTATCGGTAAATATTAAAATGCTGCGCAACGGCAAAAATGTGTATTATTGCCTATATTGCGGGCTTGACCCGCAAACCAGCAATGACGCGACCGACAACAGAAAATTCTTATAAAACGGCAAAGGATCAACAAATGAAAGGTATTGTACTGGCCGGCGGTTCCGGGACGCGCATGTATCCCCTGACAATGGTTACAAGCAAACAACTGCTTCCCATTTATGACAAACCCATGATCTATTATTCCCTCTCCATCCTGATGCTGGCGGGCATCCGTGATATTCTGCTCATTTCTACCCCCCATGATTTACCCGGTTTCAAAACTCTTCTGGGAGATGGAAGCCGTTTTGGCGTCTCCCTTTCCTACGCGGAGCAGCCTTCGCCTGACGGATTGGCTCAGGCCTTTATCATCGGGGAATCTTTTGTTTCCGGCGGGCCTTGCGCCATGATCCTGGGGGATAACATTTTCAGCGGCAATGGCTTGCGCAATCTTTTGCGGAAAGCCCGCGAAAATACCGGAAAGGCAACTGTATTTGGCTACTATGTAAATGATCCGCAGCGTTTCGGCGTTGTTGAATTTGACGAAGAGGGCAAGGTACTCTCCGTTGAGGAAAAACCGGCCCATCCCAAATCCAACTATGCCATCACCGGCCTTTACTTCTACGATGATAAAGTGTGCGGCTATGCCAAGTCTTTGCGACCCAGCGCCAGAGGGGAGCTTGAAATCACCGATTTAAACCGGATTTACCTTGAAGCAGGGCGATTAGAGGTGATTACTCTGGGGCGCGGCTTTGCCTGGCTGGATACGGGTACCGTTGATTCCATGGTGGAGGCGTCAGACTATGTTCGCGTCGTGCAAAACCGCCAGGGTTTGAGGATTGCCGCTCTGGAAGAAATCGCCTACATTCAGAAATGGATTGACCGTAATGCCCTGTTGAAATCCGCCGATGCTTACGGAAAATCACCCTACGGCGATTATCTGCGATTCATTGCCGGTCAGGAAGAGAATTAGTCCCATGCGGGTACTTGTTACGGGTGGGGCGGGCCAGCTGGGACATGATGTTTTGAAGCAGTTGCATCGGATGCAGATAGAGGCAATCGGCGCGGATAAAGATGAGTTTGACCTCCTTGACACCTTCGCCGCACAGGAGTTTATCCTTGCCTGTAAACCAGACACAGTGATTCACTGCGCCGCTTATACTCAGGTGGATCAGGCGGAAGACGAGCCGGACATTTGCCGGAACATTAATATTGCCGGCACGGAACATGTAGCGCAGGCATGCTTAAAGGCAGGCAGCAGTCTTTGTTATCTGAGTACGGATTACGTATTTGACGGAACATTGTCAGGAAGAGCCTATGAAGTAAGTGACCGGCCAAATCCCCTTTCCGTATATGGCCAATCCAAGTATGAAGGGGAAAAAATCACGGCAGGGCTGATTGCTAATCATTATATTGTGCGGACATCCTGGCTGTTCGGAAGTCACGGGCACAACTTTGTCAAAACCATGCTTAAAATGGGGGAATTTTCGCCATCGTTGCGCGTTGTGGCCGATCAAACCGGCTCTCCCACGTACACGGCGGATCTGGCCAGGTTTTTGGCGGACCTGATTCAAACGGAAAATTTCGGCTGTTACCATGTAACCAACTCCGGCTTCTGCAGCTGGGCTGATTTCGCTGCGGAAATTTTTGTGCAGATGGGCTGGCCGGTAGCGGTGGAACGTATTCCTTCTGTTGATTATCCGACAAAAGCCACACGCCCGAAAAATTCACGCCTTTCCCCGCAAAGTATTATTCAGGCCGGTTTGCCCCTTCTGCCGGACTGGAAAGACGGGCTGTCACGCTTTTTAAAGGAGATAAACGCTGTATGAAAACGTATTTGATCACCGGCGGCGCCGGCTTTATCGGTTCCAATTATATTCTCCAGCTTCTGGAATCTGCGGAACCAATGAAAATCATCAATCTGGATGCCCTGACCTACGCGGGAAATCTGGAAAATTTACAATCCATCGAAAAAGACCCACGCTACCTTTTCATCCACGGCAATATCTGTGATGAAACTCTTCTGAATGATATTTTTACCAAAAATCAAATTGATTATGTCGTCAACTTTGCCGCAGAAAGTCATGTAGATCGCAGTATTGCCGAACCACGTATTTTTCTGGATACCAACGTGGGGGGGACGTTCCAGCTTTTAAACGCGGCAAAGCAGGCCTGGGAAGAAGCTGACGGCAAATTCCGCGCGGGAGTAAAGTTCCTCCAGATATCCACCGACGAGGTTTACGGCTCCCTGGGAGAAACGGGGCTTTTCACCGAAACGACGCCCCTTGACCCCCACAGTCCCTACTCCGCCGCCAAAACTTCCGCCGATCTTTTTGTAAAAGCCTATGTGGATACATACGGTTTTCCGGCAAACATCACGCGCTGTTCGAACAAGTACGGCCCTTGGCAGTTTCCGGAAAAACTGATTCCCCTTGTTATCAATAACGCCATAAATGGCCGCAGTATCCCCGTATATGGCGACGGCGGAAACATTCGAGACTGGCTTTATGTTGCCGATCACTGCCGGGCAATTCAAATGGTGCTGACACAGGCGAAACCGGGAGAAACATATAATATCGGCGGCAACAACGAACGTAAAAACATTGAAATTGTTAACCTCATTCTGGACGCGGTGCGCCGGAGAGGTTATGAAAAATCCACTGCCGACTTGATTACCTACGTGACGGACAGGAAGGGGCATGACCGCCGTTACGGAATTGATCCCGCAAAAATAAAAAACGATCTGGACTGGGAACCTCAAGTTTCCTTTGGGGAAGGAATCAAGAATACCGTTGACTGGTATCTGGGTCACATGGACTGGATGAAAAAGGTAACGGACGGCTCATACATGACCTACTATCAACAAATGTACGGG
>JAITWQ010000022.1 GCA_031285215.1 Syntrophobacterales bacterium
AGGGAACGACCTTTTATGTGAAAATGCCTCTGAATATGGGAGTAGAAACAGAAAATGGCGAGAATACTGATTGTTGACGATGATAAGGGAATCAGAGAAATTCTTGAAATAGCGCTTTCGCAGGAAGGATATGATGTTGTGTCGGCGCCGGACGGCATGAAAGCTTTGGCCAGATGCCGCAACACGCGTTTTGACCTCATTATTACTGATCTGAAAATGCCGAAAATGGATGGCATTGAGTTCATGAAAGCGCTGAAAGAAATCTCTCCGGAATCCCTGATCATTTTGATGACGGCCTATGCCTCCAAAGAATCGGCTTTGCAGGCCATGCACGAGGGGGCCTACGATTATCTGGAAAAGACTTTTGATATTGACCATTTAAAAACCCTTGTCCGGGACGCCCTGAAAAAGCGGGGCATAAAGAAGGGCGATCTTGAGTTTCTTAATGAAATCAAAGAATCAGCCTCCTTTATGGGCATGATCGGCAAAAGCCGCAATATGCAGAAGGTCTTTGAAACGATTCGCAAGGTGTCGTCCACCATGACCCATGTCATGATTTCAGGGGAGAGCGGTACAGGTAAAGAGCTTGTCGCCCGAGCCGTTCACGACAGCAGCCCCCAGGTAAACAGGCCTTTTGTCGCCATCAACTGCGGCGGCATCCCCGAAAATCTGCTGGAAAGCGAATTGTTTGGCTACATGAAGGGTTCCTTTACGGGAGCCCATGCGGATAAGCCGGGTTTGTTTGAAGTGGGGCACAGAGGGACAATTTTTTTGGATGAAATCGCGGAATTGCCGCCCATGCTTCAGGTCAAACTTCTGCGCGCGGTACAGCAAAAGTCGTTTCGGCGGATAGGCGGAACGGAGGACATCAAAATTGACGCCCGTATTATTTCCGCGACGAATAAGAATTTACTGGAAGGCGTGAAGAATAATACCTTCCGGGAAGATTTGTACTATCGCTTAAACGTGGTTCCTATTAATGTTCCGCCCCTGCGCGAACGCCAGGAGGATATTCCCTTAATAACAAAGTTCCTGATTCAAAAATACTCCAAGGCCTTTGGTAAGGAGATTCGCAATATTTCGCCCTATGCCATGGAGCTGCTCATGACCTATCCCTTTCCAGGCAATGTCCGCGAACTGGAAAATATCATTGAACGCAGTATTGCCATGGAGTCGTCCAATATTATTCTGCCGGAAAATTTGATCTTAAACAGTGATTTGCCGACGGCGGAACACACCTTCTCGCAGCTGGATATTCCTGATAAGGGCTTTGATCTGAATCATGAATTGGAAAAACTGGAAAAGGTTCTTATTGAAAAGGCTCTCCAGAAAACAGGCGGCTCTCGCAAAAAGACGGCGGATTTACTGGGGGTGACTATTGATTCCCTCCATTACCGCATGGATAAGCTGAATATTCACTGATCTTTGCAAAAGATAATCCGGCCTCTTCCCCGCCACACAGTCCATCCTGTGCCTGGGGAATATTGTCCGCGTCCTGCCATAAAATAAGAAGAGCGTCAGCAAATCACGGGCGCTCTTTTTGTGTCTGCTGCACAAACGGACACATTATTCAGGGCATCCAATAACTATTTTTTTCAAGACCCTTATTGACAAACAAGGGAAGAATAACTATCTTTTTCCAGTTTATTGTTTGTTCCAAACACTTGCTCACAGAGGATAAAACCGTGGAAAAAAACTACTCCCTCCGCAATCTTTATAAATGTAAAAAATATGGGCATCTCATTGAAGATGAATGTAAATACGACTCGTGCGAATGGCGTATAAAAAGCGAAAATTTTCTGAACTGCACCTGGATCGCCTGCATATACGGCCCCTTCACGTTGGAGGAAGTTGGTGAAATGATGGGCGTCACACGGGAAAGGATCCGCCAGATTGAGGCCAAGGCGCTCAAAAAGCTGCAGCACAAAAAAAGACGCGATCAGCTTCGCGATTTTGCCTTATCTAATGAATGGGATATCTGATTTTTTGTCAGAGTCTGCGCTTGCGTTTTCTCATATCTTCGGCAAGGAGAAAATCACGCATATAATTTCTTCTCTCCGGCCTGGCGAACAAGAAGGAGCTTAATTCAAATTCCAGGGCCAGGGTCGAGTTCAAATCCATCTGGAGTGCTGCATTAGAGGTTTTCTTGATCACTTCGATGGCTTTGGCCGATCGTTTGGAAATTTCTCTGGCCATATCTTCCGCCTCTTCCATCAACCGCTCCGGTGGAGTTACTTTGTTGATTAAACCAATTCTCAGCGCTTCATTGGCAGGAATAGGCTCCCCCAGCAGAGCTATTTCTTTGGCTTTGGCAATACCGACGCGTCTTTGGAGAGGACTGAGCAAGGGATTCATCCCAAACCGCAGTTCAGGATGACTGAAGATCGCCGTTTCCGACGCGGCAATCAGATCACAGGAAACAGCCAAGTTAAGTCCGCCGCCAATGGCAAGGCCGCTTACGGCGGCGATAACAGGTCTGGGAAAAAAGATTATCTGGCGCAGACAGGTGTGTATGGAATCAAAATACAATTCCACTTCCGCCTCCCGCAAAGCGGTCATTTCCTTAATATCACCGCCGGAAGAAAAGGTAAAATCACCGCCCGTTAAAACGACCGCTTTCAGGGCCGGCATAGTCTCCAGCTGCTGAAAACAACTTGTCAGCTCTTCCCGCATACTGCGGGACAGGGCGTTCAATTCCCCGGGGCGGTTCAGCGTAACAACAACATAATTTTCGCTCTTCTGCTCCAGGAGAATGGTCTTGTAAGATGTCATATGCAGTTACGCCCCTTAAAACCGGCAAGGCCATCCTTTTCCCGCTGGTAAAACCGCGCCGATAATTCCTTCAGCATTTTACCACTTTTCCGGAAGGTAACTCATTGTGTGTCAGGGAATCACTTCCTGCTCAGGATAATAAAGAAATTTCAATCCACCCATGTCCTGCGCGTTCTGCAATAAATCATTTTTGATTCTATTGGCGAGGCTGCCCAACAAAAAATCAAGGAAAAGGCTCTTCCTGCGTTCGGCATATATAATATCAGGATTCTCAGGCAAGCCGGCTAATTTTGCCGCGATACGCACCGCATCCTGCTGCGTTCCCAAAGAATCAATCAGCTTCAGTTTCAGCGCCTGCCGCCCCGTTAAGATGCGCCCGTCCGCAATTTGTTTGAGCTTTTCCATGCTGATTTTTCTGCGCACCGAAATTACCTCCAGAAGCTGCTCATAAACATCATCAACCAACTCCTGAAGCAGGATACGCTCCTCTTCTGTCATATCGCGCATTGACGAGCCGATATCCTTATACTTGCCGCTCTTCACCACCGAAGAGTGAACGCCTATCTTTTTCATCAATTCCTGAATATCGGTGAAGTGCATGACGGCAGAGATACTGCCCGTTACCGTTCCCGGATTCGCCACAATCTGTTCGGCCCCACAGGCAATGAGGTATCCGCCGGAGGCGGCAACTGAACCCATTGAGGCCACCACTTTCTTTTGCTTTCCTGCGGCCAGTATGGCCTCATAAATCTCCTGGCTTGGCGCTACGCCGCCGCCAACCGAATCAATCCGCACAACAATGGCTTTGACGCGGTCGTCCTTGGTCAAATCGCTAAGCTGGCGCACAATTTCTTCGGAGTTGCCGATGGCTCCCTCAACCTTAACAATGGCCAGTTTTTTTTCCGAGGCAAGGGAATATTTTCCGCCTCCCAGGAGAACCTTCATGAGGATTAAAGCAACAATCCCAACAACAAATAAAAGAAGGACGCCCAAAAGCATGGAATGCTTTTTCATCTGACTCTCCTGTTTCCCGCCATAATATTTCCCCGCAAGAAATCTTACTTACGCTGTCTTATTCCGTTTCCCCGATTTTCATGTCGGCCAGGGCGTCGCTTAAAGTCGAGGAGACCCTCTCCTTGTTGTTCAGATACTGATTGGTGCGATCAGTCTCCGGAGGCTCTTCACTGCCGTCTTTGATGCTCAGGCGTATCTTACGTTCTTTTGTATCAATATTTTTGACCGTCGCGTTCACCATATCTCCTAATTTATGGGATTCCGGCGGCGTTTTCCCTCGTTTCGGCCCCAGCTCGGAAATATGAACCAGTCCCTCAATACCCTCTTCAATTTCCACAAACATGCCAAAATCGGTAATGTTCGTAATTTTACCGCTGATAATGGAACCAACGGGATAATTCTTTTCCAGCACTTCCCAGGGATCGCTTTCCAGCTGTTTGATGCCCAGAGAAAATTTCTCATTGCCCGGATCAATTCCCAAAACAACCGCTTCTATGGTCTGCCCCTTCTTGTAAAGTTCCGAAGGATGAACCACGCGATGCCGCCAGGAAATATCCGAAACATGGATCAGGCCGTCAATGCCTTCCTCAACGCCGACAAAGATGCCAAAATTGGTAATGTTGCGGATCACGCCCTTTAACACGCTGCCATCGGGGTATTTTTGCTTCAAAGATTCCCACGGGTTAACCGTCGTCTGCTTGAGTCCCAAAGAAATACGTTTCTGTTCGGAATTTACATCAAGAACCATGACGTTGATCTCGTCTCCCAGAGACAAAACTTTCGACGGATGCTTGATCTCCCGCGTCCAGAACATTTCCGAAATATGAACCAATCCTTCCACGCCCGGTTCCAGCTCGACAAACACGCCGTAATCGGCCAGATTCACAACCTTTCCGGAAACAATGGACCCGATGGGATAACGGGCGGAAATATTATTCCAGGGGTCATCCATCATCTGCTTGAGGCCCAGGGATACACGTTCCTTTTCGCGGTCAAAGGAGAGAATCTTTACCTTGATGGTATCGCCTTTGGAGAAAGAATCGGAAGGACGGGTTATCCTCCCCCAGGACATATCGGTTATATGCAGCAGACCATCCACGCCGCCCAGATCAATGAAAATACCATAATCCGTGATATTTTTTATGATTCCCTCTACGATACTCCCCTCTTCCAGCCGTTCCATGGTGGATTTTTTCTCTTCTTCCCGTTCCGCTTCCAGAATGGCACGGCGGGAAAGAACGACATTATTTCTCTTACGGTCATATTTCAGAATGTTGAACATCAGTGACTGGCCGACATATTTATCCAGATCACGCACCGGCCGGATATCCACCTGAGAGCCGGGCAAAAAGGCCGGAATACCGATATCAACGGAAAGGCCTCCCTTAACCCGCTCAATCACCATTCCCTTGATCAGGCCGTTTTGTCCGAAAATTTCCTTGATTTCATCCCATATTTTCAGTTTTGCCGCTTTATCTTTCGACAGGATCAGGTTTCCTTCCGCATCCCGCCTGTCCACAAGTATTTCAATCTCGTCCCCTACCTGAAACGAGATATTACCGTCTGCATCTTTTAACTCTTTGATCGGAATATGGCCCTCCGTCTTCCAGCCGACATCGACCATCACTACATCATTGGTAATCTGTACGATTGTCCCTGTTACGATCTCGCCAAACTGAACATTCTGGAGACTTTGCTCGTACAACTCACCGAAATCCATTGATTCTTCGCTGGCATTTCCCGATGCTTCGTCAATACCGGTTTCGTCGCCTTCTTGTGAAATTAAGTTGTTATCGTTAACCATGTTTCCTCCGCTCCCATCATATTTTTGTCGCACCGCAAAAAACGAGACAGACTACCATAACGAAGATAAAATAGCAAGCATCTATTAACTGTCAGTCACAGGTTATCAATGTGTCCGGGAAGGGCGGCAATTTGAGCGCAGGTGACCGCAAAGGCGTGCAATCCTCTATTTGCGCCCGTTTTCTGGGGCGCCCCGGCGTAAAACCGCATTGATCGCCAGGAGAACATCGGCAATGGTCATCAAAGATGAATCAATCACATGGGCGCCATCCGGTACGCGCAAGGGGGCCGCGGCCCGTTCCATGTCCTGTTTATCCCGCAGCATAATCCCCTTTCTGATGGTCTCATAATCAACCTTTTCCTTTTGGGCGGCAAGTTCGCCGTAACGGCGGTTAGCCCGCTCTTCTGCGGAGGCATGAAGATAAAATTTAAAATCGGCATGAGGAAAGACAACGGCTCCCATATCGCGCCCTTCCGCCACGACGCCGCCATCACAGGCGCATTCCCGCTGGATGGGCAGCAGTGCCTCACGAACAACGGGGAGGGCGGAAATGGTTGAGGCCATCATGGCGACTTCCTCCGTTCTGATTTTCGCGCTTACGTCTTCCTGATCCAGAAAAACGCGCAGGTCGTTCCCCTGCCGGCGCAGATCAATTTTTGTATTCCCAAGGAATGTCTTAAATTCTCCCATATCCGCCGTTAATTTTGCGGCAATCATTTTACAGGCCACCGCCCGGTATAAGGCCCCCGTATCCAGATAAAGAAATTCCCATTCCTGCGCCAGTAAACGGGCAACGGTACTTTTTCCCGACCCCGCCGGCCCGTCAATGGTGATGATCCATTTTTTTCCACTCATAGAAGCGTCCCGCCGTTTATGTTTTTTCGCAAAGGTTACAGGAAAAAGCCGGTATGATCAAGGCGTTGCTTTTTTTCCACGGATGGAAATATTTTTTCATTGACAAATCGTTTTACAATATCTTATAGCCTTCAAAATCAACATATGGGGCATTAAGGTTATCCAAAACACAACATATGGAAAAATCATCCCGGATAGAATGTCGAAACATCTTAGAATAACAGGAGCTTTTCCAGATTCATCAGCTGTTTTTAACGAGAAATAAGATAAATAAAAATTCGAACAGGCGGAAATAAGAGGTAAATTATGCATTCCAAAATCAGAAAACGAGACGGACGTGTTGTCAAATTCAACGCGGACAAAATCACGCAGGCTATTGCCAAGGCAGGATCAGCCACAGGCGAATTTGACGGAACAGGCGCGAAAAAGCTCACCCTCAAAGTTTTGAATCTGGCACAGCAGATATTCAGCAGTAAAATCATGACCGTAGAGGAAATACAGGATATTGTGGAAGAGGTTCTCCTGGTGTCGCCATACCGCAAAACGGCCAAAGCCTATATTATTTATCGCGATCAGCACGCCCGCCTGCGGGATATGGCCAGCCGTATGGAAGTGGACCTCGTGGACCAGTACCTGAAAAGAAAAGATTGGAAAGTAAACGAAAACAGCAATATGGACTATTCCCTCCAGGGGCTGAACAACTACATCTCTTCTGAGGTCAGCAAAGTTTACTGGCTTAACGAAATTTACACCCCGGAAATCCGTGACGCCCATTCCGCCGGTGATTTTCATATTCACGATTTAAGCCTCCTGTCCGTTTACTGCGTAGGCTGGGATCTTCATGATCTTTTGCTGGAAGGTTTTAAGGGCGTTTCCGGAAAAGTGGAAAGCAAGCCAGCCAAACATCTGCGCAGCGCCCTGGGGCAGGTCGTAAACTTCTTTTACACCCTCCAGGGAGAGGCTGCCGGCGCTCAGGCTTTTTCAAATTTCGATACTCTCCTGGCCCCCTTCATCCGTTATGACGGGCTGAAATTTCAGGATGTGAAACAGGCCTTGCAGGAATTTATCTTCAACATCAATGTTCCCACCCGCGTGGGTTTCCAGACGCCCTTCACCAACGTGACCCTTGACATTAACATTCCCAAATATTACCGGGATCAAAGCGTCATCATTGGCGGCGTTCCTCAAAATGAAACCTATGGTGAATTTCAGGAAGAAATGAATCTCTTCAACCGCGCCTTTCTGGAGGTCATGGAGGCGGGCGACGCCAAGGGGCGTGTTTTTACCTTTCCCATTCCCACCTACAACGTCACGAAGGATTTTAACTGGGAAGATCCGAATCTGGAAACGCTGTGGGATATGACGGCCAAATACGGCGTACCTTATTTTTCCAATTTTATTAATTCGGATCTGAATCCCGAAGACGCCCGCAGTATGTGCTGCCGGCTGCGTATTGATAACCGCCAGCTGGAACTGCGCGGCGGCGGACTTTTCGGTTCCCATCCCCTGACGGGATCTATCGGCGTCATCACCATCAACATGCCGCGCCTTGGTTACCTTTGCAAAACGGAAAAGGATTTTTTGGAAAAGCTGGAAAAGCTCATGAATACAGCAAAGGAAAGTCTGGAAACCAAACGAAAGGTTCTGGAAAAATTCACCGAGGGGAATCTCTATCCCTATACAAAATACTATCTCCGCAATATCAAAATGCGCTTTGGCGAGTACTGGAAGAATCATTTTTCCACCATCGGCCTGGTGGGTATGAACGAAGCCTGCCTGAACCTGTTTGGTAAAAACATTGCCGCAGACGAAGGCCAGGCCTTCACGAAGCGCGTCCTGGATTTTATGCGCGACACACTGCTCCGCTTCCAAAAGGAAACGGGCAACAACTATAACCTGGAATCCACGCCGGCGGAAGGAACCTCCTATCGTCTGGCGCGCATTGACCGCAACAAATATCCCGAAATGATCTTTGCCAACGACGGCGAAGTGAAACGCCACAGCGCCGAACCTTTTTATACCAATTCGACCCAGCTTCCCGTCAATCATACGGACGATATTTTTGAGGCCCTTGACCTGCAGGACGAAATTCAGACGAAATACACGGGCGGTACCGTCTTCCACGTTTTCGCCGGTGAACGTATTGAAAACTCGGCGGCGGCGAAGAACCTCATAAAAAAAGTCTGTACCAGTTATCATCTGCCCTACATCACCTTCACGCCCACCTTCAGCGTCTGCCCGTCCCATGGTTACCAGAAGGGAGAGGTGGAAATTTGTCCGGTCTGCCATGATACGTGTGAAATTTATTCCCGTGTCGTGGGGTATCTCCGCCCCGTCAAACAATGGAATAAAGGGAAACAGGAGGAGTTCTGTCAGCGGCAGGCTTTTAATTTTTAATGGTTGCCGTCGGCGGCTTACAGAAAGTATCCCTCATTGACTATCCGGGCTGTATTTCCGCAGTCATTTTCCTGCAGGGATGTAATTTTCGCTGCGGTTACTGCCACAACCCCGAATTGGTTGACCCTGAATTATACGGCCCGCTCCTTCAGGAAGAAGATATTCTGGCTTTCCTGGAAAAACGGGCGGGCAAGCTGGATGCCGTCACTATCACCGGCGGAGAACCAACCCTTCAGGAAGGATTACCCGATTTCATCCGCCGGATCCGCTCTTTGGGCTTCCGCATTAAGCTGGATACAAACGGCTCCCATGGTGAAATGCTTAAATTTATGCTGGCGGAAAACCTTCTCGACTATGTCGCCATGGACATTAAGGCTCCCATCAACCGCTATGACCGGGTCTGCCGCGTCAACGTGAACAAAGATGAAATTACGCAAAGTATGCGCATCATTATGGATTCTCCCGTCGTGTACGAGTTTCGCACCACCCTTCTGCAAGACCTCTTAAATGACGATGATTTTCACGCCCTGTGGAAGCTTATCAGTGGTGCGCGCTTGTTTGTCCTGCAAAATTTCACGCCTTCCGAAGTGCTGGATGAACGCTGCCTGTCACGCCTCCCCCTTTCCCCTGACGATTTGCAGCGCCTCGCTCTTGCAGCCGGCCGGCATGTGGAAAAGGTGATAATCCGGAGGTAGGAAGTCTTTGTTCAGCAAATATGAAAAAATTTTTCAGCAAAATGAAGAAATCGCTAGCGCCTCTAATAATAGAGTAGGAACGAAGCTGTTCTATCGTGGACAGGCTTGTGCTGGATGGCGATTGGAGCCAAATGTTTTTAGAAATGGCCTGTTAAAATATGAGCATTATCTCATAAAAGAAATGCGGCAAAAAAATACTGATGCATTTCGCGGTATGGACAAGCTTGATTCTTTGATGATAATGCAGCATTATGGGCTCCCGACCAGATTATTAGACGTAACAATGAATCCATTGGTTGCTTTATTCTTTGCTTGTCGCGAAAAACATGACAAAGATGGTAGAATCTTCACCTTTTGCGATCATCTGAGTGGCAGAGGTAATTTTATCGTAGAATGCATGGTTGCATTAGCTGAATATAAAGGTTCTTCATACAAGGAATTGTGTGATTTCTTGACTCAATTTCAATGCGATTCCGCTTCTTCAATAGAGATCGAGACCATTTACTCTTTAATAGCGGGCCCATATGCGTATCTTCCGATTGAAGTTTCTGCAAATAATGAGCGTAATGAGCGTATGCAACAACAAGAAGGAGCTTTTGTGATATTTGGACTAAATGATAGTGGTGAGGGTACAAAACCATACCTAAAAGCAGAATTCTGCTCTTTAGAACCGTTTGTAAAAAATGTTGCCGATCAATTGGGGATACAGACTTCGATTCTTATTCCTAAAGATGAAAAGGAAGAGCTGTTTAAAGAGCTTGACACGAAAGGCATTAATGAGCAGCACCTTTTTCCTCCCGACGACCCTAAGCATTCGGAATTAGAGTGCCAAGCAACATGTATAAAGAAGAAATATGAGGCACAGGCGAGATCATCACCGAAAAGGTGCTGTGATGGATAAGCAGGCAAAGTTTTTTGAAGGCGTCACCGCAATCATCGAACAAGCGCGGGCCTATGTAGGGCGCACCGCTGATTTCTCGATGTGCGTTACTTATTTTGAGATCGGGCGCATGATTGTTGAACAGGAACAGGGCGGAAAAGCACGGGCGGAATATGGTCGCAACTTGCTTTCAGGTTTATCCCAATACCTCGTCAACCGTTTTGGCAAAGGGTTTTCTGTTACAAATTTGAGAAGTTTCCGAAAGTTCTACCTCATTTATTCTTCTTCAATTCAGCAAACATTGTCTGCTGAATCTGGGAAAAGACAACCTTCAGCTAATCATTCCCCAAAGATGCAATCAATGATTAGCGAATTTCTACCTTTCGCGCTGAGTTGGTCACATTATTTGATCCTGATGCGCATCAAAAACGACCAAGAACGGCATTTTTATGAAATTGAAGCAACAAATCAACAGTGGACGGTACGTCAATTACAGCGTCAATACGGCAGTAGTCTGTACGAACGGCTTGCCTTGTCGCGCAATAAAGACGAGGTGATGCGGCTCGCCAGTGAAGGGCAAATCCTCGAAAAACCACGCGATATGCTAAAAAATCCGCTTGTGCTGGAATTTCTCGGAATGGAGGAAAAAGCTGCGTACAGCGAGAGCGACCTGGAAACGGCCATAATCGGCAAATTGCAGAC
>JAITWQ010000048.1 GCA_031285215.1 Syntrophobacterales bacterium
TGTATCACGCAAAACGTAACCTAGAAGCAAAGTTGTTTTAAAATTTCGCTTAATGTTTGGTCGTTGTTATGTTTTACATCTTTTTTATCTAACAGAGCAAAACCTAATCAACTATGTGCCCATATTATCCAAAACACGGCGTCTAACGAGGCGGTGTGGCGCGATAACACGGCAAATACTTGGTGTTATAAAAAAATATTGGCATATTTAACATTAATTTTAATGAAATAATTTATTGGCCTTTACCGCAACCTCGCCAAGCCGCTGGGACGTTAAGCGCAAGCGGGCGACAGCGCAGTAGGACAGCTAGGAAACAATGACGAATTAATCGAAAAGGGACAAATTATGGATGAGATAGAAAAATTAAAAAAAGCAAGGGATTTAGAAACCGAATCATGGAAAGATTCAAAAAACATGGAACGAATAGGGCATGAGATTATTGCTATTTTGAAAGATGTGCTAAAACAAAACCCTGAAAATGTCATTGCATTAACCAATTTAGGAGCGATGTATTCTAATTTTGCGAAATACGATGAAGCCTTTGACTTTTTGAAACAAGCCAAGAATTTGAATTTTATTGACTATAATCTGTATCATAATTTGGGAGTTGTATCAATAGGCTTGAAACGAGAAAGAGAAGCGAAGAAATATTTCAAAGCCTCTTCAACAATGGAAACAAATGAACTGACATTCAGTGCATATATTGATTTTCATGCTCTATAAATCGAAGGAAAAGATAACAAAATGCCAGCGCTTAACGAGGCGGTTTGGCGTAATGGCGGCAGTAGCCCGCAGAAAGTGCAGTGCGGATTTGGAAGTTTACCGCCCGCCCGAAGTTCAGTGTAAGCCGCCACTACGCCAAGCCGCTGGAACGTTAGGTGGGTAGCACGCAATAGTAAACGAAAAAACAAAAAATATGAAAACAAATAATTTGACAATATAGACATGAACAGTTTTTGAATATTATAATTTAATGGAGTATTATATGAAAGCAAAAAAGAAAACACTTGTAGTTTTGTCATTATTAGTTATTGCAATGCTATATTTTGGAGGTTGTGTAACACCAAAATTTGGAAGGGCACCAGAAGGAGAAATTTTAGAGAAGATTAAATTGTCTCCAAATTATCGTGATGGCAAATTTGTAAATCATGCACCAAGAATACCCAGAGAAGGCTCTTTTTTTAAAAATCTTCGCGAGTCTTTTTCTGAAAGAGCAGAAGATTTAAAACCCTCTATGCCGTTGCCATCAGTTAAAACCAATCTTATAGAAATTGACAGAAAAGAAGATGTTATGGTTTGGATAGGAAATTCTTCTTTATTTATTCAAATAGATGGTGTTCGTTTCTTAATTGATCCAGTATTATTTTCGGGTTCGCCTGTGCCTTTTTTTAATAAACCTTTTCCCGGATCAGAAATTTATAAACCAGAAGACATACCAGATATTGATTATCTTTTAATTTCACACGATCATTGGGATCATTTGGATTATAAAGCAGTAAAACGTTTAAAAAATAGAATAGGAAAAGTTATTTGTGGGTTAGGAGTTGGCGAACACTTCAGACAATGGAAATTTAATACAGCAGATATCGTTGAACTGGATTGGAATGAAAGTATTACTTTGAAAGAAGGTATAATTTTGCATATTCTTCCTTCACAGCATTATTCTGGAAGAGCGTCTTTTGGAAGTGATAATACATTATGGGTTTCATTCATGATTGAAGCACAATCATCAAATATTTACCTTAGCGGAGATACTGGCTACGGCAATCATTTTCAGGAAATAGGACAACAATTTCAAGAGATTGATATAGCGGTATTAGAATTTGGACAATATGGGTATAAATGGCGGGACATACATTTAATGCCAGATGATCTTCCAAAGGCTATCAATGATTTAACCCCCAAAAGGGTCTTTACAAATCATCATGCAAAATATGCACTAGCAAGACATTCATGGAAAGAACCGTTGGAAATTATTTCAAGACTTAATGAACAGGAAAATCTGAATATAATAACGCCAATGATGGGAGAGTTGGTTTACTTAAATGATTTTTCTCAAATATTTACGAAATGGTGGGAAAATATAAAATAATAAAAATGGTGTATGGTGGTACAGCGTATTTCGTTGGGATTAAACGTACGAGCAAAGCGAAATGAGACACCTGCACCTAACGAGACGGTTTGCCGTAATGGCGGCAGTAGCCCGCACCCGCCAGAAGCTCAGTGTAAGCCGCTTGGACGCAAAGCGCGTTCTTTGACGATAAAAGCAAACAAAGGAGTGGCGTCCCCACGGGGATTCGAACCCCGGTTACCGGCGTGAAAGGCCGGTGTCCTAGGCCTCTAGACGATGGGGACGTAAGAGGACTCTATTAAGATCAGAGTCATATACTTGATAAGTGCAAAAGTATCAATATGATAATTTTCTTTTTTCGATCTTTTTTTAGCCTTTCAAGGCATATCTCAAATAATCAGCTATAAAAACAACAACATATCATAATTTCGAACTGTTACACAATATCGGCATATCCCGCTTGTAGAGCATTTAAAGTCATGGCGAATAAGGATTTTTTAGAACCCATCAAATCCTGGGCGCTCCTCTGTAAAGCTTCCAGTGAGAGCAAAGAGGTGACTTTAACCATTGCCGCAAGCATGACCATATTAGCCGAACGCTCATTGGCAGCGTCGCGAGCCAGCTGATTGGCGGCAATAGGGTAGATACGGACATTTTCCTTCGCAGGAACATCGGAGATCAGATCTTCGTTGTAAATAAGTGTTGAGCCGGGCCTCATACGCGGAAGAAAAGCTGTTACAGATGGTTTATTCAAAGCAATCAAAACATCGGGAAAGGAAACAACGGGCGATGCAATCTCTTCGGAAGAAATACTGGTAGTACAATGGGCCGTGCCTCCGCGCATAGCGGCCCCATAGCAGGGGAGATACGAGACAAAAAAACCTTCCTGCATGGCGGCGTTTGCCAAAACATTACCCATCGTCAATGTTCCCTGGCCTCCGGAGCCTGAACAAAGAATAGTCTTTAGCATGATTTCCTTTTTTCCTCTCTTTTATCTGTCAAAACCTTGAGGGGAAACTCCTTCTCAAGGGTTGTGTGAATCCATTCGCAAGACTCGGAGGGACTTAATTTCCAATTTGTCGGACATGTCGATAAAATTTCTACAATAGAATAACCAAGCTGATCCACCTGCGTCTGAAAGGCGGTGCGGATAGCCTTTTTAGCTTTACGGATAAAAGCCGGTGATGTTACCGCGACACGCTCGGCATAGGCAACGCCGGGAAGAGGTGCGATCATATCCGTTATATGAAGGGTATAACCGTCCGCTTTAGGCTTGCGCCCTTCGGGAGTGGTTGTTGTTTTCTGCCATGCCAGCGTGGTGGGCGCCATCTGCCCTCCCGTCATGCCATAAACAGCATTGTTAATAAAAATAACCGTGATACTTTCCCCTCTGTTGGCGGAATGGATAGTTTCCGCCGTGCCGATAGCGGAAAGATCACCGTCTCCCTGATAGGTAAAAACAAACAAATCGGGACGGACGGTTTTGATTCCCGTAGCCACAGCAGCGCCGCGGCCGTGGGATGATTCGATCATGTCAATATCCAAATAGTCATAGGCAAGAACGGCGCATCCGGCCGGATTTACGCAAAACGCCTTTTCGCCTAATTCCATTTCGTCAAGAAGTTCGGCAATAATCCGGTGTACGACGCCATGGCCGCACCCAGGGCAGTAATGGCTGACAACATTTTGTTTATGGTATTTGGGCCAAGGATTTAATAATTTCATCATCTATCCTTTTTTTCGTTTTCTGTTTTACTGGTCATGACTTTACGGCATCGCGGATGACATGGGCAAATTCATCCGGCTCAGGAATAATACCTCCCGGGCGGCCGTAAAAAAGTGTTTGCGCCCTCCCGTCCAAGGCCAAGCGTACATCTTCCACCATTTGCCCCGTACTCATTTCCAAGGCAATAAATTTTTTAACGTCTTTGGCAAGAGTATAAAGGATTTCACTGGGGAATGGCCATAAGGTAATGGGACGAATAAGACCGACAGACAACCCTTCTTCTTCCCGCAACTGGTTGATCGCCCCTTTGGCAATGCGGGCCGTTGTGCCATAAGCGACCACAATTACGTCGGCGTCTTCGGTGTGATAGGATTCATAACGAGTTTCGTTGGCCGTGATTGCCTCATACTTTTTAAAAAGATTCCAGTTGTGCTGCTCCATCTTGTTGCTGTCAAGAATCAAAGAAGCGAGGTAGCGGCTTTCTTTTCCTCCCCGGCCCGTAAGTGCCCATTCTTTTTTCGGAAGAGTCTGCGGGTCAATGAAATCGGGAAAAATAACCGGCTCCTTAATCTGCCCCATCATGCCGTCCGCCAGAAGCATAACAGGGGTGCGGTAGCGATCCGCAATATCAAAGGCGAGGAATGTCATGTCGGCAATTTCCTGTATTGATCCGGGGGCAATAACAGGGGTGCGGTAATCGCCATGACCGCCGCCGCGCGTTGCCTGAAAGTAATCGCCCTGGGCAGGCGCGATGTTGCCCATACCCGGGCCGCCCCGCATAATATTAACGATAACAGCGGGAAGTTCAAAACCGGAGAGGAAGGATAATCCTTCCTGCTTGAGGCTTATGCCCGGCGAAGAAGATGAAGTCATGGCCCTGACACCCGCCGCGGCAGCGCCGACAACCATATTGATCGCCGCCAGCTCGCTTTCTGATTGGATGAAAGCCCCTCCAATCTTGCGCATGTGTTCCGCCATATATTCGCCCAGCTCATTCTGAGGCGTGATCGGGTAACCAAAATAAGCGCGGCAGCCAGCGCGAATGGCAGCTTCCGCCGCCGTATGATTTCCACTCATCAATATTTTATTCACAGTACACCTCTATGGCCAGATCGGGACATACTAAAACGCAAGACATACAACCGGTGCATTTTTCCTGCTTTTTAGGCTCCGCATAGTGATAACCCATCTCATTAAGAGCCGGGGATGAAATCAAAATCTGGGGTTTGCAATAGGTTACGCAAAGAGCGCAGCCTTTACAGGCCTCTTGCTGTATCACCACCTGATATTTCTTTTTTGCTTTTGTTGTCATAAACGGTTTACCTGCTAACCATGTTATTCTTATTTTTTATATCCAATTATTCTAACACAAGCTTTATCCATAAACCATGCAGTCTTTTTATGGCCGCGAAAGAAAGATTTCCTCTTTAAATCCAAGGTCTTTATTTACGGCGGGGCAAGGCATACGGTTTCAGGATATTTCTTTGTCCTTGTTACGAATCTCAACCCTGCGGATCTTACCGCTGATGGTCTTGGGAAGAGCCGCAACAAACTCAATCATGCGCGGGTATTTATAAGGAGCCGTAACCTTTTTAACATGGTCCTGCAACTCCTGGACGAGGGAATCGCTCCCTTCATACCCTTGAGCGAGGACAACCGTTGC
>JAITWQ010000049.1 GCA_031285215.1 Syntrophobacterales bacterium
GTTAAAAAAGCGGAGATTATTGACCCCGTAATACGAGGGCTTATTGAGGGGGAAATAGAAAATGGCTGCGTCTCCTGTGCGTCACTCTTGAAAATCGCCGCGCAGCATCAGTTATCGCCCATAACCGTTGCAGAAGTATGTGAGGCCATTGAGGTTAAAATCAAACCTTGTCAGCTTGGCGCTTTCTAAGCTGAAAATCTTCAATGTAACGGCAGATGATTTGCTCCGTTACGCGGGTGTTTTTGCGGGCCTGCCGGTAAATAGCGTCGTTAGTTAAAGGCGTTTTGCCAATGCCATGGGCGTAGTTGTCAATGGAGCAAAGGGCGGCAAAATTCATGTTCAGCTCCTGGGCCAGGACCGCTTCACTGGCCATGGTCATGCCCACAATATCTGCGGCACGGGATATCATTTTTATCTCTGCCTTTGTTTCCAGCCTTGGCCCGGACGTTTGCCAGTAAATGCCGCCTTTTTCTACGGCAAATCCCAGTTTCTCCGCGATGGCAAGCAAGTGTTCCCGCGCCTCTTCGCCGAGGGTTGGCGTGATGTGGTACGGCGCATCAACAACGGAGCTTGGCGTGGGATAGAGGCAGATAAAATCATCAGGAACCATCAACATTCCCGGCGTTAGGCGCTCATGCAACGAGCCGGCAGAATAGACGCCAATCACTTCTTCAACTCCCCTTGCGGCCAGAAGACGAAAATGATCCAGATGGGGAATGAGGTGGGGCGGGGAAAAAGACGACTGGCGGTCACGCCCGTGGCGGGGAATAAAAATAAAATCGGACGAGGAAAAAAAGACGATTTCACCGGAAGGGAGAGAAATTGTTTCTTCCCGCAGAGAGAATATTTTTTGCAGATCATCCAAGGGAATGGTGCCGGATAGAATACCAAGAAGACCCATGATATTATCCTCCTTTATTTTTTTCTTTATTAACATGACCGGGGGGCAATGATCTACAGGAAATAGAAATTGACTTCTTTTGCTTAAATATGTCATTATGGCAGACGAAATAAAAAATGAAGCGAATGGGGTATATAAAAATGTCCGAAGATTCACTGCTTCAGGTAACAGACGATACCTTTGAGACGTTGGTTTTGAAAGCAGACAAGCCTGTAATTATTGATTTTTGGGCGACATGGTGCAGCCCTTGCCGCGCCCTGGCTCCGGTTTACGCGGAAACAGCGTCCCTTTTTCAGGATCAGGTCACCTTTGCAAAACTCAACACAGATGACAACCCTGATATTCCGACAAAATACGGCGTCATGACCATTCCCACTCTGATCCTTTTTAAAAACGGCGAAGAATTGGATCGCACGTCTGGTCCCATCTCCAAGGATCGCCTGGCGGAGTTTGCGAAGAAGGCCCTGTAAATGAAAAGAACATTTTCCCTGCCGCACCTTTTTCTTTATTTTGCTGTAACTGTGTTTCTGGCCGGTACGTTGGGCTGTGCCTGGATGCAGGATAAAAGCATGACCCGGGCAACGCCCCAGGGTCTCTACCAGCAGGGAAGCGAATTATACCAGAAAAAAAAGTATAAAAAGGCTATTACGGTTTTTCAGCGCCTGAAGGATGAATATCCTCTGGAAGACGTGGCCGTCCTTGCCGAAATTGGCATTGCCGATTCCTATTACAGCAATAAGGAATATCCCGATGCCTACATAGCCTATGATGACTTTGTCAACCGCCATCCAACGGATGAAAATATTCCCTATATCCTCTATCAGATGGGAATGTGCCGCTATAACATGGTTGATACGGTAGATCGTGATCAAAGTGAGACCTGGAAAGCAAAGGTTGAGTTTGAACGCCTTATCGCCAGATACCCTCAGAGCCAGTTTGCCGTCATGGGGGAAAAGATGCTTTTGGATGTAAAGCGTATGCTGGCGGAAAATGAGTTCTATGTTGGACAGTTTTATTTTAAACAGCGTAAATACAACGCCGCCTTAAAGCGGTTTGAACAAATTGCCAAAGAGTTTCCCAATGTTGGTTTGGATTACAAGGTTAAATATTTCATTGCGGAAACGCGCCGCCTGATTGCCGAAGAAGAGAGTGCGGACAAAAAGCGGACAAAAAAGCTGGAACAAGCCCCCAACATTTGATTTCAAGTTTTAACTTGTCAGTTCACGTCTGTTAAGTGCCTGTGCGGGCTTGGCTCGCAAACTTCTGATATTTTGCGGTTTTCTTTTCGTGAGATTGCGGGTCAATCCCGCAATGACGGTCTGCAAATTATTATGCCCATGACCTCAGGGATGCAAATTCAATAGAAAGATGTTCTTGCAGGTGCATGACGGTAATTGTCATCGTTCAACTTTGGCATACCACGGCCCTCGCTTGTGGAATGTTCAGATTTAACGATGGCTAGGCGTTTCTGTTGACAACAATCGTTGCCTTTTCCTGGAGTTTTCTGACGAAATTTTGATTAGCCTGGTCTCGTTTTCTCATGGCCAGAAAAGAGGAAATTTGCTCCCGGATTTCATCATTCAGGGGCATGGTTTTTTTCTCTTCGCGCTTGATGACTTGAATAATATGGTAACCGAATTCCGTTTTCACGATGGAGCCAATGTCATTTTCTTTCTGCGAGAAAGCGGCGGTTTCAAAAGGTTTGACCATTTGACCGCGTGTGAACATACCCAAGTCGCCTCCCAGCTGCGCACTGTGACGATCATCGGAATGCTGGTTTGCCAGCTGGGCAAAATCCACCCCTTCCAATAGTTCCTGACGAATGGATTCCGCCTTTTCCTTTTTGGTGCCGATGGTTTGCTCATCGTCTTCCGGTTCGGTTTTAATGAGGATATGGCGCGCATGAACAGCTTCCGGGGCGACAAACTTATCCTTATTCTGCCTGTAGAAATCATTTATTTCTTTATCTGTTACTTTACCGGCCGCCGGGACCGCCGCCTTTAGCAGTTTGATGATCTGAATGTCCTGTCCTATTTTTTCCCGTAATTTCTTTGCGGTGAGGTTATTGTCCTTCAGGAAGGTTTCAAAGGAAAGTTCCGGAGGCAGAGACCCCTTTAATTTGTTGATCTCTTCCGTTATTTCCTTCTCCGTTGCCGCCACGTTTCTTTTTTTGGCCTCATTGGTAAGGAGGGTCGTTACGACAAAGGAGTTGATAATCTGATCTCGCAGATCGGCGCGGGCGGTTTTCAGCTTATTGGCGGGAATTTGCCCCTTCATCATGTTGAGGTGAGCGTTCAATTCTTTATCCAAGGCATCTTTCGTCAGCGTTACACCGTCCACCATGATAACAATGCCGGCCATGTCAGGCACAACGGGAACATTTTCATCAGGCATGGTCTCTTCCGGTATCAGGGGTTCCGTGGCGATGGGTGTGTTTTCTTCCTGGGATTTTTTATCCTGCTGATTGCAGGCAGTGACCATTCCCAAAAAGATAAAAATAAGGCCGATAGAGAGGTATTTCCTCCAATTTCCCATAAAAAAGCTCCTTTTTGCCGATGACCCCTTTTGTTTACTCTTGCAACACACGACTTCCAGCCTTTTAGCCATATTTTACGGATACGTCAAGGGGTATCTCTGTTTCGTCATTGTTCAGGACGGCGTTAAAAACGATGATCTTCATTTTCTATTGACCGGAGGCGGGCCAG
>JAITWQ010000173.1 GCA_031285215.1 Syntrophobacterales bacterium
AATATTTCTCAAATCTTCTGTTTCTTTTTTTCCGCTTCATGTCCATTGGGTTACTCATAGCGCAGCGTTTCCGCCGGATCCAGCTTTGAAGCCCGCCAGGAAGGATAAAGAGTCGAAAGAAAACTAATCAGAAGTGTACCTATGGTAATCAGGCACACGTCCCCATAATCCACCCGCGACGGCAATTCGGCCAGGTAGTAAACATCCTCGGGAAGAAACTTAATTCCCCAAAGTTCCTCCAGAAACGAAGAAATTTTGGCCAGGTTTAGCGCAATGGTCAAACCAACGGCACATCCCAGCGAAGTTCCGATAAGGCCAATGGTCATACCCTGAAAAATAAAAATTTTCATGATCCCCTTCGATGTGGCCCCCATTGATTTGAGGATGGCAATGTCTTTATTCTTTTCCATTACAACCATTATTAAGGTCGTAATAATATTAAAGGCCGCAACGAGAACAATAAGGCTGAGAATGATGGCCATTACCCGCTTTTGGAGCGTTAAAGCGGAAAACAAATTCTTATTCATTTCCATCCAGGTTCTCACCCAATAATAAGAACCCAGCGCAGAGCGGATATCCGCCGCCGTCTCTTCGGCTTTGTAAATATCCCGCAGGTCAATCTAAATACACGTTACGAGATTACCCATGCCGAAAAATATTTGTGAATCCCGGAGAGATAAAAAAACAAGTGTCGAATCGTATTCGTAAAAGCCCGAATCGAAAATGCCGGCAATATAGTATTTTTTGATGCGGGGTACAAGACCCATGGGCGAGGGAATTCCCGTGGGGGAAATCATACTGACCGTGTCGTGGAGGCGCAGGGAAAGATTTTTTGCCAGTTCCTTCCCCAAAATGATTGGTGACAGCTCACCCTGCTCCGGTTCGGGAGATAAAAGGGGGCCTTCCGACAGGGCGGACATCTGTCCCGCCTGCATACGGCCAATGGATAAAATCTGCGAGGTTTTCCTGGCGTCAACGCCTTTGACAATAACTCCCATAGCCATGGCGTCGCTTTTTAACATGGCCTGACCATAAATAAAGGGCACCGCTTCCGTCACACCGTCAACCTCTTTAATGGCACGGGTGACTTCTCCCTGATTATTTAATGCCTTGCCGTACTCCATGAGGACAACATGGGCGTTGACACCCAGAATTTTGTTTCTCAAATCCGTTTCAAAACCATTCATAACGGCAAGAACAATAATCAACGTCGCCACCCCCAACAAAATCCCAATAATGGAAATGAAGGTAATGACAGAAACAAAGATCTGTTTTCTGCGTGCGCGCAGATACCTGAGGCTGATGAACAGTTCGTAGGAATTCATTGATCTTTGCACATAATGATTACCCTTCACGGGTTCTCATATGGGGAAAAAGAATGACGTCACGAATGGAGGCGGAATCGGTAAACAGCATCACCAGACGGTCAATGCCGATTCCCTCTCCGGCTGTGGGAGGCATGCCATACTCTAAAACAGAGATGTAATCCTCATCCATTTCGTGGGCTTCTTCATCCCCCCCTTCGCGCTGTTTTAATTGCATAAGAAAGCGCTCTCGCTGATCGGCGGGATCATTCAGCTCGGAAAACGCGTTTGCCAGTTCTTTCCCGTTAATAATCAGTTCAAACCGGTCGGTGAAGTCAGGGTCATTATCGTTTCTCCTTGCCAGGGGAGACACTTCAATGGGGTATTGGGTGATAAAGGTAGGCTGAATGATCTGATGTTCAACCTTTTCATCAAATATGGCCATAATAACCCGCCCCAAAGCTGTTTGCTCCGCAACGTCAATTCCCATTCCCCGGGCACAGGCGATGGCTTTCTCGCCGTCTTCCAGTACGGACGGCTCCACATCGCAGTATTGGGCAATCGCTTCTTTTACTGTCAAGCGCCTCCAGGGGCGGATAAAATCAATTTCCACACCCTGATAGGTAATTTTCTGACTTCCGGCTATCCGCTCCGCAAGGGCGGTAAACATCTCTTCCGTCATGGTCATCAGATCTTCGTATGTCGCATAGGCCTGATAAAATTCCATCATGGTAAATTCGGGGTTGTGAAAAGTCGAAATACCTTCGTTGCGAAAACTGCGGTTAAGTTCAAACACCCGTTCCATTCCCGCAGTAATCAGTCTCTTTAAATAAAGTTCGGGGGCAATGCGTAAATAAAAATCTCTCCCTAAAGCATTATGGTGAGTTTTAAAGGGTTTGGCCATGGCGCCGCCCGCTTGCGGCTGCATCATGGGCGTCTCCACTTCGGCAAAGTCTCTCTTCTCCATAAAATGGCGGACAAATTGTATAATCCGGCTTCGCTTTTTAAAAACCTCCCGCGACTTTTCATTGGCGATAAGATCCAAATGACGCTGGCGGTAGCGTGTTTCCACATCCGTCAATCCGTGCCATTTTTCCGGAAGGGGGCGGATGGCCTTGGAAAGAAGCTGAAGATCCGTAACCTCAATGGTTAATTCCTCTGTTTTGGTACGAAAAACTCTTCCGGACACGGCAATAATGTCGCCAATATCCAGGTGCTGGAAAAGTTTAAAGCCGCTTCCGCCGATAATCACATAGTTAACATATCCCTGAATATCCCCCGTACGATCATGAACTTTGATAAAGGCCGCTTTGCCAAAATTGCGCACCGCCATGAGGCGGCCGGCAACAGTAAATATTTCCTCAAGGCCGGACAGGATTTCATTATCCTGCTTCTCAAAGCGGGTCAGTAACGCCGCCGCCGTATCTTTATAACGAAACGCATTGGGATAAAGGGGGATTCCATCATCTTTAAGTAATTGGATTTTTTCCAAGCGCTTCTTCAAAAGTTCATTTTCTTCCATAAAACACAATCTCCATGAAATATATTGTTGATTCGACTACCTTTTTTTTTCCCGTTCGTCAAGCAGGTTTACAGGTAACGGGGAGATTTTTCCGCTGGCATAAAGTATTCTTTGCGCGGCAGGCACATAAAACTTGCGGAAACAAATTGTAGCCCTCTTTAATTATTAGTTATGGCTTTTGTTGGATTTGACGGGCAGCGATTTTATCGGTATGTTTACTTATCTTCTTTCTTTTTCTCTTGATTATGTTGAGTTCAAAACGATCCCACATATTCAATCTCTGCGAACCCTTATAGGTTTGATACAGAAACAGCCAATCCTCTTCCGTAAAAAGCGGCGCAGGCAGCGTATAGCTCATTTCCGCCATGACTTTGATAAACCATTTCCAGCGCAGCCATTTTTTCCGGTCTATCCTTTGCAAATCGAAAGTGGCAAGTGAAAAGAGGCCCTTCTCATCAAAAGGGCTTACCAAAACATGGGTCGCATTGAAATCACAGTGATTGAAACCCGCCTCATGTATTTGCCTGGCCATCAGGGACGCTTGCTGTATTAAATTCCGCTTTTTGATTTCCCCCGCTTTTCCCCGCAAATCATCAGGAAATATCCTGATAATATCTTCTAAAGGAATATAGGGTTCAAACGAATCTGTGACCAGAAAGGATTCATATTGATTGGCGCTGATCTCGCGTTCTCCGGCAGCGACGGGGCTTACCGTTGGAATACCATGCTCCCGGAAGGCACAGATGTATTCAAATTCGGATACGCCCGGCGAAAACCGCTTTTCAAAAAAAGGAACAATCCTTCCCCGGAGAACAGTATCCAAAGGGGCGTGGCGCTTCAAGTAGAAGGTGCGTTTTTCCGACTCGGAACAAAATTCCATGGGTACGACGCTCCGCATAACTGTCCGCTCTTTGCGCTGCTTAATCACAGGGCCTTGAAAGTGGTAGATACGGTCAAAATCAAGAAGATTATGACTTTCCAGAAAGGAAACGTAATGCTGATTGACGAGCATGTGGGGAAACTTTTTTATGGATATTTTCTCAGCGCCGACAGTCACTTTTGCGTAACGCCTTTCCAAGCATTGTATTAAATCCGTTTAGCGGGAAAATGTCTTTTTCACCGGTTAATTGCATCTGCTTCTCTTTTATTGCTGATATTCAGGTAAGAATAAACACCGGATTGCCCCGGATGATCTTTGCGGTTCTTTCACCATTTCGCGCCATCTTCAGAATATGATATTACCTGCGAGGAAAAGTTTTTCAAAGGGAAACA
>JAITWQ010000198.1 GCA_031285215.1 Syntrophobacterales bacterium
CCACCGCGCTTTCCAAAGCGCCTCTGCATTCCGGAGTAAGGCGGTCCAGAAGCTTTTTCACATCCACATTGAACATTGCGCAATCCTTTTCTCTCTTAAAATTTTCTGCCCTGAAAAACCGGATCAATATATTGTTCTAATGTGTTTTGTATGGCGAGGTCAATGTTTTTGTATCCGTGAATTTTTATCAGCTTTCCTCAACCCCATTCCCGCCAGAGGCCAAAGAATCACCCGCATACTTATTATCCAGTTCTTTTATGCCGGTGATACCGGCTTTTCCAAGGGGTAAAAGGATAAGCAAAAGCATCTTTCCAAATAAAACTTAATAATATCAATATATTATAAATTATTTTCCGTGTGGTATGAGATTTGACTATAGGAATTCTTGTAAACTATCTTGCCACGCTTAACAATTTTGCCGCCCGCGTCAACGTTGCCACCCCCCCGCTTCCTGCCTAGCGGCAGGCGGTTTATGGCGGATTTTTTATTCCCGGAATTTCCAGAATATCAACGACTTGTGACAGGATAAAATCAGGGGACGCTTCTTTTAGCACGTCTTCTTTTCCCGTCCCCGTAAGCACAGCCGCCGTATATGTTCCCACCTCTTTGCCGATTTGCACATCAATGTGATGATCGCCCACCATGAGGACGCGTTGAGGCGAAACGCCAAGAAGGGCCAGAATTTCCTGAAGATGCCGGGGATCCGGTTTTACAAAATCCGTCATTTCCCGTGAAATAAGGGCATTTATATAATCCTTATAATCGGGAAAGATCGCATGGAGGGCGGGAAAGCAATTCCGCGTAATGATTCCCGTGGCAACGGGGACGGCGGCCAGCACCGTCAGCATGGGTTTTACGCCCGCAAATAATTTTGCGCCCTTCGCGGCTGATGTTTCTATTTTCTCTATTTCCTGCATGGCTTCACTGACAAAGGCGCGGCTTGCGCCGGGAGAAACTGCCCGGAGATATTCTCCTGCGGCTTTGACCATTTCCAGAATATAGAGTTTGGCGAATGGATGGGCGGGAACATTGTGCCGCTCCATGACATGCAAGACGGTTTTTCGCATGGCGGCGAAATCAATCCGAATCTCGGCGAGGGTACCGTCAAAATCAAAAATAACGGCTTGAATAGGAAGTTTAACCGCAGTCATGGACATCCCGCACCGCTGTGAATCCGGATGGCCGCATTGCCTTCACAGTAATTTTTAAAAGCAGTGTTTTTCTGCCTTCGCCCATGATTATTTTACGTAGCCCGGGTAAATGTTTTGATTGCCGTCATGTAATCGTCCAGGGCCATGTAGAGGAGATCATTGTGTCCGGCGAAGGGAATAAAAAGACGCTCCTTGCGCTCTGCCGGACTCAGTTTGTAAAGCTCTCTCCCTTCTTCCGCAGGGATAATGTCGTCCGCCTCGCCGTGGATGATCAGAATGGGCAGGTTTATCTCCCTGATTTTATGGTCATTGCCGAAGCCGACGGGATTGGGATCGTCTCTTAAAATATGGGACATGCCTATCCGCCGTATCTGCCGTTTCGCCGCCGAAAAGCCGCTTTCCACGATCAGGCCCTTTAATTCCTTTCCATAATGAAAGGCAAGCTCTATGGCCGGCGCGCTTCCCAAAGAACGTCCCATAATGTAGAGGCCGCCCGTATATTTTTGCTCCCGTAAAAAATCCTTCCAGCCCTGAAAAAGGGGATGGGCGTCATAGATCATGGCGCGGCAGGAAGGAACTCCCTGACTCATGCCGTATCCGCGATAATCGGTGATAAAAAGATTCATGCCCCTTTCCGTATATTCAGGGGACAGATCATCATAATCGGAGGCGATTTCCCCGTTGCCGTGAAAATAGAGAATGTTGGGGGCTTCATGATGGGCGGGGTAGAACCGGCATGTAATGGACAGTCCGTCTTCAACTTCGATGGCCTGATAAAAACCGCCGGAGTCTTTCGTGTTATCAAAGAGAAACATTTTACGGGGAAAAAACAGGCGTTCCCTTATTTCCGGCTGGTCGTACCAATCAAGTCCTTTGGCAAAAATATCCATATGAGCACCTCGTAATGTTTTTCCAAAATACACTACCGCGAATATAAGATATTGGGCAAATAAAATCTGCGAAAAAGATGCTTTCCCGATGACGAACGATTATTGCCTGTTGCTTCGGCTTTTCCTGCAAGGGCAATTCCGCCTCCCCTGAGAAATAATTTATTTGACCGGAAAGGGCGAAAAGAAATAACTTCTTGACTTTATCGCATGTTTTGGGCTAATCAGGCCGCCATAAATATATGTTTTTGGTGGTTTTCCCGGAAAGGAGTTTTCATGGCAAAATACGATTCGACGGCACTCAGGAATGTTGCCATCGTTGGTCACGGAGGGACAGGAAAGACGTCTTTATGCGAGTCATTTCTTTTTGTAAGCGGCAAAGCGGAACGACTTGGGCGTGTTGACGAGGGCACTTCCTCCATGGACTTTGAACCGGAGGAACAAAAGCGGCACATTTCCATCAGCACCGCTGTTAATTTCTTTGAAAAAGACAAGCATAAAATCAATATCCTTGATACCCCCGGCGATTCAAACTTCTCCTTCGATACGAGAAATGCCCTGCGCGTCGCCGATGCGGCCGTCTCCGTCGTTGACGCGGTCAGCGGCGTCGAGTTCCAGACCATTAAAAGCTGGCAATACGCCGATTCCTTTAACCTCCCCCGCGCCATTTTCATCAATAGAATGGACCGGGAACGGGCGGACTTCTCCAAAGCCTATGACACCATCAATACCCTCCTGAACAGGAAAGGAACCATTGTCTGGCTCCCCATCGGTAAAGAAGGCGATTTTAAGGGCGTTGTTGATCTTATTTCCATGAAAAGCCTGATCTTCAATGACCCGAAAGGCGCTTTCCAAACAGGGGATATTCCGGCTGATATGATTGCCGACGCCGAAAGTCTCCGGGAAACGATGGTGGAAGATATTGCAGAATCAGACGAAGAGCTGATGGAACAATATCTCCAGAATGGCGAACTTACATCGGAAGAATTGCAGATTGGCCTCAAAAAAGGCATCGCCGCAAATAACCTCTGCCCCGTCCTGTGCGGTTCCTCGACGAAACATATCGGTATTGCCGCCTTCATGGATTTCATCATTAAATATTTCCCCTCACCCGTTGACCGGGGCAAGGTACCCGGCCATAACCCCGGCGGAGATGCGGGCGAACGGGCTCCAGAGGAAGCTGCTCCCTTTTCCGCCCTGGTTTTCAAAACCATCGCCGATCCCTATGCGGGCAGACTGACGATTTTCCGCGTTTATTCGGGAACTCTCACGTCAGAAGGTAATTTTTACAATTCCACGCGGAAGGTATCCGAAAGAACGGGCGCTATTTCCTTTTTGGAAGGCAAAACCCAAAAGACGGCGGAACAGGTCATTCCAGGCGACATCGCCGCCATCTCAAAACTGAAGGAAACTTTTACGGGCGACACGATCTGCTTTGAAAAAGCACCCATTATTTTTGATAAGGTGGAAATACCCCACGCTAATACGGCCTTTGCCATTGAGCCTAAATCCCGGGGCGATGAGGAAAAGATTGTTTCTTCCGTAAACCGCCTTCTGGAAGAAGATCCCACTCTGTCGTTCCGCCGGGACGAGCAAACCAAAGAAATGATCATCTCCGGTATGGGACAGGTGCATATTGAAGTCAACGTGGAAAAAATGAAACGCAAATTCGGCGTGGAAGTCAATCTGAAGACGCCCAAAGTCCCCTATAAAGAGACCATCAAAAGCAAAACAAACGTTCAGGGGCGTTATAAGAAACAGTCCGGCGGCCGCGGCCAGTTCGGTGACTGCTGGCTTGATATTGAACCTCTGGAAAAAGGCGGCGGCTTTGAGTTTCTTGATAAGATTGTGGGCGGCGTTATTCCCCAGCAATACCGCCCCGCCGTGGAAAAGGGCATCGTGGAGGCGATGGAAGAGGGCGTCATTGCCGGTTATCCCATGGTTGACGTCAAGGTATCCCTGGTGGATGGTTCTTACCATACCGTTGATTCCTCGGAAATGGCCTTTAAAATCGCCGGTTCCATGGGATTCAAGAAAGGCGTTCTTTCCTGCCAGCCTATTCTTCTTGAACCGATTGTTAATATCGAAATTGAAGTACCCGATGAATATATGGGAGACGTAATTGGCGATCTGAATGGCCGGCGCGGCCGTGTCAGCGGCATGGATTCCAAAGGAGCGCATCAGGTAGTTAAAGGCCAGGTTCCCCTGGCGGAAATTCTGAAATACGCTCCCGATTTGACGTCAATGACCAGCGGGCGGGGTACTTTCACCTATGCCCATTCCCACTACGAGGAAGTTCCGGCTCATCTGGCGGAAAAGGTTATCGCTGAATCGAAGAAAGAGGAGTAACATGGCCTTTACCTTTGCCGTAATCACGGTAAGTGATAAAGGGCATCGAGGCGAACGCGCAGATGCCAGCGGCGGCGAAATAAAAAAGATCATGGAAGAGGCGGGTTTTGTGTACGCTGACTATCTTATCGTACCTGATGAGGTGGAGGCCATTCAAAACGCCTTGCTTACCTGCGCCGATACGAAAAAAATTGATCTGATTCTGACATCGGGAGGAACAGGGTTAAGCCCCCGCGATGTGACGCCCGAAGCGACAGCAGGCATTTTAGACAAGGAAATACCCGGCATTGCCGAAGTGATGAGGCGGGAAAGCTGCCTTATTACGCCCCACGCCATGCTGTCCCGTTCTGTGGCCGGAATCAGAGGAACATCCCTGATCATAAACCTTCCCGGAAGTCCAAGGAGCGTACGCGATAATCTCTCTGTGATCGTGCCGGCATTAGAACATGCCATCGCCAAATTACAGGGAGATCCCACGGACTGCGCATCATAGAAGAGAATCGTACGAAAGATCCCATTTATCCAGACATACAGCGTTGCAAACACCATGAGAAAGGCCGGCATCACCCATGGTTGATAATCTGATTGTCAAGGCAGGAAAAAACGCCCTCGCCATGATTCGTGACGAAGGTTTTAACTGGAATCGTGTAACAACCTACTACGGCCCCGCGTCAGGCCCGCGATGGCTTATCGCCAGCGGCTTTGATTTAACCATGATGCAGGAAAACTGCCTGGGGAAAGATCATCCCGTTCTTCTGGCAGGCGCATCATCAGGAGCATGGCGGTTTGCGCCCTGGCTCTTTCCGGAAGCAATGAAAAGCTTTCTTACATTGAGGCAGTCCTATATTGAAACAAACTACGAAAAAGACATTTCCCCTCAAGGAGTGCGGGAAACGTTAAAAAAAGTGATTGATCACTATATTGAAGATGACGCGATTCCCTTCGCACTGAAAAACAAGCAATACCGCCTCGCCGTCATCACCGCACGTTCCCGTAACATCATGGCGTCGGAAACGCCCATCCTGCTGAAAATGGGCTTTGGGCTGTGTTTCCTGAACAACGCCGTCTGTGCGGCGGCAATCCATTCTTATTTTGAAAGGATTGTCTTTTACTCCGGCCCCAAACCGCCGCCTTTCTGCCTCAAAAATACCTTTCGCGGCCGTTACATCCCTTTGCAGGCTGACAATTTGAAACACGCTATTTTGGCTTCGGGAGCTATCCCTCTGGTCGTTGGGGGAGTACGGAATATCTTTGGGGCTCCCAAGGGAATTTACCGCGATGGAGGCATGGTTGATTACCACATTAACGAACCATTCACGGATAATCCGCAGGAAATAACGCTTTTCTTTACCCATCAGGGACACAGTCAGCCCACATGGATGGACAAGGTATGGAAACACCGGCAATCCCCATCCTCTTTTATGGATAATGTCCTCATGGTTTATCCTACCCAAACTTTTATTTCCAATCTTCCCGATGGCAAAGTCCCCGACCGGAACGATTTTATCAGCTACGCGGGTCAACAAAGTACGCGCATCCGCAAATGGTGGGAAGCCGTGGAAAAATCGAAACATTTGGGAGAAGAGTTTCTGGAACTGGCGGCCAGCGGCCGCATACGGAAATTTGCGTATCCCCTGTGAAGAGAATGTAAATCCATCCGAAAGTGAAAAATCACCGTGACGTCTTTTCCAAACAGGCTATAGCTGATGATTTCCTGCGTTCATGCCGTCTCTGCCCGCATCAATGCGGCGTGGACCGTCTGCGCGGCGAAAAAGGCATCTGCGGCTTGGGCAAGGATATACGTCTGTCCCAGGCGCTGCCTCATCACGGAGAAGAACCGCCCCTTTCCGGCACAGGGGGAGCGGGAACGCTTTTTTT
>JAITWQ010000017.1 GCA_031285215.1 Syntrophobacterales bacterium
TTTTTGATACATCGGATCATATCCGTAATCGTGTCCGCCGTTACAAAAGCCACGGCATTGCCGTTGAAGGAACGATTTTGCTTGGTCTTGACGGGCAAACCGAGGACGATATCCGCCGCCTGGTAGATTTCCTTTTGGAAATAGAATTGGATCTTGCTGAATTTACCATACTCACTCCCTTTCCCCATACACGGACGTTCCAGGATTTTCACCGGGAAGGGCGTATTATTTCGTATGATTGGAATGATTATACGGCGGATAAGGTTGTTTTTAAACCGGACAAAATATCTCCGGAAAAATTGCAGGATCTCTACACTTATGCCTGGGATACGTTTTATAAGGAAGAACCCCAATCTTATAAAATGTTTAAACTCCTCCGCAGTGTTTCCATGCGTGAAAAGGCGGACGGAACATATCGGGGCAGAAGAAGAGAGCTTGTTACGACCCGTTTTGGCGGGGAAGAAAAAATGAAATTGGGAGAACAAACAGATGATTAATGCTGCTCCAAGAGGAGTTATCGTTGTAGATCAAAACAATTTGACGCTGGATCAATTTCTCGCCGTATCGCGCGATTCCGCGCCTGTTCAGATGACGGCGGATGGATTATTCCGAAAAAAAATTGAACAAAGCGAAGAAATGCTGAAAAAAGCCATTGATGAAAGTATTCCTGTTTATGGCGTTTCGACGGGGTATGGAAAATCATGCGGGATACGATTGACAAAAGAACAGGTCATAGAACATCATGGCGCCAGCCCTATTCGCTTCCATGGCTGCGGGACAGGAGAACCCCTTAGTGTAGAGGCTGTCCGGGCCGCCATGCTTTGCCGGCTGGTATGTCTTTCCCGCGGCTACTCCGGAGTCCGTTTAGACCTTCTCCGCCAGCTGGAGGCTTTTCTCAATCATGGCATAACGCCTGTTGTCCCGGCGGAGGGTTCTGTGGGGGCTTCGGGCGATTTGACCCCCATGTCTTATGTTGCGGCTGCTCTTTCAGGGGAGCGTGAAGTTTTTTATCAGGGGCAGCGTATGCCGGCAGCAAGAGCATTGCAGGCGGCAGGTTTGGAACTATATATCCTTGGGTCAAAAGAAGGGCTGGCCATGTTAAACGGCACGGCCATCATGACGGGTCTGGCGATTCTTGCGGTGGAAAGGGCAAAAAGAATCATGGAGAGTGCCATTGCCGCCACGGCTATGGCCGTTCACGCCCTCAAGGGAAAGGCATCCCATTTCCACCCTTTAATCGGACAAGTCAAACCTCATCCCGGTCAGATTTATATTGCCAAGAGATTGTTGTCTTTTTTGCAAACGGAAGAAGTTATGCCGGATCTGGAATCTGATATGCGGGAAAATCTTCAGGATCCCTATTCTCTTCGTTGTGCCCCCCAGATTATCGGGGTTTTGTATGATACTTTGGTTTGGGTCCGGCAGTGGGTGGAGATAGAGGCGAACAGCGCAAACGATAATCCTGTTTTTGATCCTGAGACTGGCCAGCTGTTGATGAATGGGAATTTTTATGGCGGCCATCTCTCTTTTGCCATGGACGCGTTGAAAACGGCTGTCGCATCCGTGGCGGATCTATCCGACCGCCAGGTAGTCCTCTTGCTGGACCCTCTTTTAAATAGAGGATTGCCGGGAGACCTTGTCGGAGTACAGGGTGATTTTTCTGTTTTTCATCATGGCTTCAAGGCCATGTCCCTTTCTGCATCGGCGTTGGCGGCGGAAGCTCTCAAATTGACCATGCCTGCCAGCTCCTTTTCCCGCTCCACAGAATCTCACAATCAGGATAAAGTCAGTATGGGTACCATTGCCGCCCGTGATGCCGAGCGGGTTTGCACGCTGACGGAGCGGACAGTCGCCATTCATCTTTTGGCCGCGGCTCAGGGCTGCGATCTTCGGGAAAACATGGAGCGGCGTCCTGCTCTGGGTAAAATTATGGCGGAAATCCGCGCCCTGTCCCCTCCTTTAATTGAGGATCGCGTCATGGATCAGGAAATAGAACGTCTTGCCCAAACGATGGCCTGGGGAAATCTATGGGAGAGCATCCCATGAAAAACCCTTTCGAGAAATGGACGGAAACATACCATAAAGTTGCCTTTTACGAGTTGGATCCCGTTCAGATTGTATGGCACGGCAATTATCTGGATTACTTTGAGATTGCGCGTACGGCCATGTTTAATGAGAATGGTGTTGATCTTTATGATTTTTACCTCCGCAACGGTATTGTGTTTCCCATCATAAAGACAGAAACCAAACATATTCTGCCCCTCAGGTATCATGATGAATTTATCTGCCGTGCCTCTGCCGTGGATGCGCGAATGAAGATTGTCGTAGATTTTGAGATACGAAAAGTCACAGACGGCGCGATTTGTACGCGGGGGCGAACGGAACAGGTGGCGGTCAAGGCCGATACAATGGAAATCATCTTTGGTGTTCCTGAGGAAATCCGCCGCGCCCTTGGATTTGGTTCATGAGCAATACCTTTCGTTATGCCCTGAGCGCCGGATATGCCCATCTTGCCGCTTGGGGTGATTTACTGGACCGCATCAACGTCTTTCCTGTCGCCGATGGTGATACGGGGCGTAACCTGATCGTAACTTTATCTCCTTTGCGCCATCAGGAACGAAGCATAGACAGTACAATTCATGACCTCCTGTTTCAGGCCCGCGGCAATTCGGGAAATATTGCTTCCGCTTTTTTTCAGGATTTTGTCCGCAAGGGGGAACAGGCCTTTCTTGAAGCCGTTCTCCGTGGCCGTGATTGCGCCTGGAGCGCAGTGCCTGATCCCCGTCCGGGAACCATGCTGACATTTTTTGACGCTCTTGCAGACGCTTGCCGCCTTACATGGAATCAGGAAACGATCAATGATCGCCTTTCCTGCCTTGCAGAAACGGTGCGCCGTACCGTGGATCAACAGGATAAACTGCGGCAGGCCGGTGTGGTTGATGCCGGGGCCTTGGGAATGTACCTCTTCTTTGAGGGGTTTTTCCCCGTATTTTTGAACGCAAATTTTTCCGTGTCCTCCATGAGGGAAAAATTTGGCGATTTTATTCAGATTGACGCCTCTTACCAGGGGAATATGGATCATGGCTATTGTATTGATGCGGTATATAAAGGAGATTTGCAGAAACCTGATAATTTTTTTTCTTCTCTGGGCGAATCGGTCATTACATACCGGGAAGGCGATTGCCTGAAAGTGCATTTTCACACACAGGACAAAGACAATGCCCGGCGGCGTCTTGCTTCCGCAGGAGAGGTCATTTACTGGTCAGAAGACGATCTTTATGCCCAGACAAAAGAATTTAATTCACCTGTCAGACAAGGGCCAATCCACATTATGACAGATGCGGCGGGTTCTCTTACGCGGACGGAAGCGAAAAGAAAAAATATCACCCTCCTTGACAGCTACATCCATATAAATGACCTTGGTTTTCCCGAAACATGTCTGGCGGCGGATGATCTATATAAAGCCATGCGTACCGGAATCAGGGTTTCAACGGCGCAGGCCTCGCGCATGGAGCGATTTTGCTGTTATCAGCGGGTCATGGAGAGCCATGAGCGTGTTTTATATCTTTGTGTTGGATCCGTATATACGGGAAATTATCAAACGGTTCTCGATTGGAAAAAGGATTATGATCCCCAAGATCGGATGACCGTTATTGATACGGGAGCGGCGTCGGGGCGTCTTGCTGTTCTGGCGCTGGCGGCGGCGTTATTTGCGGAACAGGCTTCTTCCCCCCAGGAGGTCATTGATTTTTCTCAAGGGGCAGTAGATCGCGCCGAAGAATGTATTTTTCTTGATAAACTGGAATACTTGGCGGCGGGAGGGCGGATCACAAAGACCGGCGCTTTTCTGGGAGATCTTTTGGGCATGAAGCCGGTTGTAACGCCTGCTGCGGACGGTGCGCGCAAGGTGGGACTTTGCCGGGCCAGAAGGGATCAGGAAAAATTTGCGCTGAAATTTTTGGCAGACAAGTTAAAAAAAGACGAAAAGGCACTAATCTTGCTTGAGTATTCGGACAATGCCCCTGAGTTGGAGGAACTGTTAAGAACTTTGCAGACAAAATATCCAGAATCTCATGTTATGTTTGTTCCTCTGTCTCTCACATCAGGCGCCCATATGGGACCGGGTACGTGGGCGGTTGCGTTTTTGCCTCTGTAAGAGGCGAGGAGAATCTCCTGCGGGGAGGAAAACAGTTATAGTAAGCATGGTGCAAGCGGGAAATTTCATATTCTTGACACTTATGCGTCATGATTCGTATCATGAATGCCCGTTTACCATGTGAAACAATGATTTTATGGTTATTTTCACAAGATTTCTTAATGAACAGAGGTGAATTTATGCGAAAAACACGTGTCTGCCTATTTACTTTATTGATCCTGCTTTTGTCCTGGCAACCAGTCTTTGCCCAACAAGGGGAAGAGGCCTCCTATGACTGGTATTTACAGCAAGGTATTATGTATGAGAGACAGTCGGTATTTGGTGAAGCCATCAAAATGTTTACAGAGGCCATTGCCTATAATCCTGATAGTATGGAATCTTATCTCCGCCGCGGAAAAGCGTACAGAATCCATGACTTGACGGAAACACAAAAACCGATGGACGATTTTTCCACCGTTATTGACAGAGATCCGAGGAATGCCGAAGCCCATTATCAACGAGGATTATTGAATGATTACATTCTTAAAAACCAGGCCGCCAAGGCCGATATGCTTGCCGCGAGCGGTTTAGGGCATGATGGGGCAAGAAGGTGGCTTGCGGCTTTAGGCACTGGAAGAGGGATTCCTCAAACCGCAGTTGTGCAAGATATTCCGCCGGTGCAGGATAAGCATTTTACCCTTGCAGATCCGGACGTAGCAGGTCTTGCGGATTATTTGCCCGGAGGGATGCAGCCTGTGGTATTCTTTGACTTTAACCGAAGCGAGGTGCGGTCAGAGGGATATCATGTCCTTGATACCATTGCCGCTCTGTTGAACAAAGAATTGTCAACGACCAGTGTTGTCATTATGGGACATACGGACAGCGTGGGATCGGAACGTTATAATGCGGGACTTTCCCTGCGCAGAGCAGAAGCGGTTAAGGCTTACTTAAGCGGCCAGGGCGTTTCTTCCGGCAGGCTCCTGATCAAAGGGTATGGGAAAATCGCCCCTGCCGACACCAATGATACGGCAGAAGGGCGGGCAAATAACCGCCGCGCTGTTGTCGGTCTTTTACGTTAAAGAATTTTTACCGTCAGGCAAATAACATAATACGAGGCTTCTCTCCATGTGAGGAAGCCTTGTATGCTTTATGCAAGCAAAAATTAAGAGACAAATCTTCCGAAATGTGATAACCAACCATACCAATTTTATAAAAAGGGATGATTGATACGGATACGCCGCACCTTGAACAGGAGTTAGATAATACGTCAAAGGCACTGCCCCTCGCGAAGTATGCGCCGCGCCGGGAAGAATTAGGCCTCACGCTGTCCGATATCTTTGGGCGGACGCGGATAACGATAAAAAATTTGACTGCTTTGGAGCAGGAAGATTTTGCATCCCTCCCGGCTCCCGTTTATACGCAGGGTTTTATCCGGCAATATGCTAAATTGCTTAATATTGACCCGGCCCATGCCCTGCAGGAGTATGATGACTATCTGAAGAGTGCGAGTGCGCCGGTTTTCCTTGCCGAAAAGCCAGACGCTCCTCAAAATAACTTTTCCCAAATCCAAACCCCAACAAATAAATCGTCTCATGTGCCTGTTCTTTCCGTTATTCTCGCCATCGTTCTTTTTGGCTTTTTCATTTTTCTGCTCGAAAACAATACGACACAGCAGCGTACCCTCAGCGCCAAAAATCAACAGGCGGCAGAGAATCCTTCCGCATCTCAGGAAGGCGAGGAGGGAATGGCGGAGGATGCGTCAGGCGAACCTGTGAACACCGCCGTGTTGTTGACAGGGGAAGCGTTACAGAAATCGGTGGAAGAAATTGCGGCAACCGTAACCGCCTCCGGCCCGCTGAAATTAACAATAAAGGCCAGAGAAACCACATGGATTGCTGTTCGCGCAGACGGTCAAAATAAGGAGCAAACATTATATGCTGGTGGGACAGCGACATTCACGGGAAAATGCTTTTCGGTGAACATTGGTAATGCCGGCGGAACAGATGTTTTTTTGCAGGGGAAATTTTTAGGGGCTTTAGGAAAAAAAGGTGAAGCTGTGCGTATCGTTTTACCTTCGAAAAATTGTCTTTGACATCTCCGTCATTGCGGATTAGGATACGGGCAAAGATGAATGTAAACTTTGCATAGGAAGGGACAAGACATGTTTGGAATCGGCGTACAAGAATTGGTGATCATTCTTGTTATAATTTTGATCATTTTCGGCGCAGGGAAGCTTCCCGAAATTGGCAGTGCCCTTGGGAAGGGGATTCGGAATTTCAAAAAATCCACCCGCGATTCGGACGAAATTGATGTTACACCCGCGCCCGAATCGAAATCGAAGATTGACAGAGACGAAAAAGCTTAAATCTGCCCGTTTCCAATTTCCAGGAAATCATTAAAAGGGTATGTCGTCTGTTATTGATTCTTCGCCATAGGGAATGGAAGGTTCGTTCATGGGCATATCCTGACCTTTCCCGCTTCCGCTTTGCCCCCTTGGTTCCAGCATCTGCATATTGCCGGCAATAATTTCCGTTGTTGACCGTTTATTGCCGTCTTTATCGTCCCATGTTCGGGTCTGCAATCTGCCTTCGATGAAGACAAGGCGTCCCTTTCCCAGGTAACTGCCACAGATTTCCGCCAGCTTTCCAAAGACAACAATTCTGTGCCACTCTGCTTTTAATACTTTTTCACCTTGCTTATTTTTGTAGGATTCATCCGTAGCAATGCGAAAATTAACTACCATGGTTCCGTCCGGCGTGTAACGTACTTCCGGGTCGGCACCCAAACGACCAACTAAAATAACTTTGTTAACCATGCTATTCCCCCCCTTTTTTGAGGAAGGAATCTACATGAAACAAATATAAAAGGCAATACGATTCTCAAAAATCGGAGTTATTAGAAAAGGGGCGTGGTGAAGTGTCGTCCCCTGCGGGACTTGGTGCGGAAGCAATGGGTGGTTTGGGTGGTTGACACGGGCAATAATGACGGCATTTTTGAATAACGGATACGGCTCATCGCGTCCCGGTAACTGACAAAGGAAAGGGAGGATATTTATGGAGACAAAGGGATTTAAACGATTTTGGGGATTGACGGCGGCGGTGTGCCTGGCTTTTGCCGTAACCGCCCCGGCCATGGCCGTTGACACCACTTGGGTCGGCGCTGGTGGCGGCGG
>JAITWQ010000066.1 GCA_031285215.1 Syntrophobacterales bacterium
GCCTCCATTTGCCGTAAAGTGGCCAGGGAGATTGTAACCAACAACAAAACGAAACTGGTGACGGTAACTTCGCGCACCTTGCGGAAATATTTGGGTGTTCATAAATACCGTTCCGGCGAGACGGAGGATAAGGCCAGTATTGGCTTAACCGTTGGTTTGGCCTGGACGGAATTTGGCGGAGAGCTGCTCGTTATCGAAGCGTCAATTATGCCGGGCACGGGCAAAGTGATGATGACCGGTAAATTGGGCGATGTCATGCAGGAGTCTGTACAGGCGGCCTTGACCTATATTCGCGCCCGTGCGGAGCAGTTTAGTCTCAATAAAAATTTCCATAAAGAGATGGATATTCATGTTCATGTCCCGGAAGGGGCTATTCCCAAAGACGGCCCGTCAGCCGGTATTGCCATGGTTACCTCCATTGCTTCCATATTTATGAAGAGGCGGGTACGCGCCGACCTTGCCATGACCGGTGAAATCACCCTGCGG
Organism: Syntrophobacterales bacterium; assembly: GCA_031285215.1. Classification (GTDB taxonomy): domain Bacteria; phylum Desulfobacterota; class Syntrophia; order Syntrophales; family JAAYKM01; genus JAAYKM01. Next base: position 487 of record JAITWQ010000066.1, read on the forward strand.
GGCCGCGTTTTACCCATCGGCGGGTTAAAAGAGAAACTTTTGGCCGCCCATCGGGGAAATATTAAAACGGTCATTATTCCCAAGGATAATCAGAAAGATCTTGATGAAGTTCCCCACAATGTTCGGAATGCCCTCGAAATTGTGTTCGTTGATCATGTGGACGAGGTGTTGGAGAAGGCCCTCTTGCCTGCCGACAGCGATAGCGATGAGAAAAAGGATAATGGAAATGAACATAAGTCATCGGGGAAAGAAAAAACAGAAAAATGATTTATCCTTCTCTGTCACTTTACCTTAACCGGCAGAGAGCATCCCCGCCGCGGCGGGGCAGGGTATAAAGGTGGCTGACCTGCCGCTACTGGTATCGCCGCCTTAAATGCCCCACTTGGAAAGGCGGCCTGATGACAGCTTTTGCCGCTATTCCACACTCAACAACTCAAAATAATTCTTGTTAAACCGCAGTAACCCTTCATTTTGCATAATTCCCATCTCACGCGACAAGGCGCTGCGGTCAACACACAGATAATCTGCAAGTTCCTGACGGTTGAAGGGAATGGAAAACGAGCTTGACTTGCTCTGCAGCGCCTGTTCGGACAGATAGGACAGCAGTTTTTCCCTTGTCGTCCGCCGGGAAAGAAATTCCATTTTTTGAATCAGAAGAATGTTTTGCCGGGCCAGAATACGCATCATGTTTTTAATCAGCTTGGTATGAAAGGCACAGGTATTGGAACAGGTTGTTATAATTTTCCGGTAGCCGATAAACAGGATTTCAGCTGGTTCCGCCGCAATTACGCTTACCGGCAGCTTTTCTATTTCGGCGCAGGAAAACGCCTCGCCAAACAGTCCGGCCTGGCCGATGTTTGCGAAGATTGACCGGTTGCCCCAATAATCATCCTGTATTACGTGTACACTGCCGGACAGTACGACTCCCACCGAAAAAACCTTATCTTCCGCCTGAAAGATGAAGGCGTTTTTTTCATAGCCGCGCCGGGCAGCCGACAGGCACCCCAGCAAAGCATCCAAATCGTTTTCCGCGATGTCCGCGAACAGGTGGCATTTTTTAAGTACGGACGGATTATTTTCCATGATAACCTCTATCGTTGCAAATACAACTTATTATTCATTCCCGTTATAGTATCATGATCACACCGAACGGGGGATTAAAATGATTGCAGAAAATAAATCTTCGCCGTTGCAAATACAACGTGCATTGCGTCACCGGCATTGTATAATGAACCTGTAAAATCAGGAAATGAGGTAAATAAAGATGATACGGAAAATAATCCACATAGATGAGGAAAAATGTGACGGCTGCGGTCTTTGCGCCGAGGCCTGCCGCGAGGGAGCCATCGCCATAACAGACGGCAAGGCGAGGCTGATCCGTGATGATTACTGTGACGGGTTAGGCGGCTGTCTGCCCGTCTGCCCCACAGACGCCATTACTTTTGAGGAACGGGAAGCCGCTGCGTATGACGAGGACGCAGTTAAAATTCATATGGCAAAAATAAGGGAAGTTCCTCCCCTGATCTGCGGATGCCCCGGTTCTCATGCCCGCCATATTCAGAGGAGCGCTGCTCCTGCGGATAAAGCGGTGGGAGCGCCAAGCGCGCTGATGCAGTGGCCCGTGCAGATTAAGCTCGTGCCGGTCAATGCCCCGTACTTTGACAGGGCGGATTTGCTGGTTGCTGCCGATTGCACGGCCTTTGTCTGCGGCGATTTCCACAGCCGCTTCATGGAGAACAAAATCACCTTGATCGGCTGCCCTAAGCTGGATGAGGAGGATTATTCCGAAAAACTGACGGCAATTTTGCGGGGGAATAATATCAAAAGCGTTGCGGCTGCTCGTATGGAAGTTCCCTGCTGCGGCGGAATCGTCGCTGCCGTAAATACCGCCCTGCAAAAAAGCGGCAAAGTGATTCCGTGGCAGGTGATTGTTATTTCCACCGACGGACGGATTTCACAGGTGTAATTTCCATGAGGCAAAATAGAAATCAGCAATATCACTGGAAAAGCAAAAATCTGCGAATAGGCAGTTTTATGGTATATGGGAAGGACGTTATCCATGCCGTCCATGGGTAAGAACGGGTCAAAATGTCTTTAACGTCCTCCGTGAAGCATGTGGATTAAACTACTCAACAATGGAACAGGAGGTCAATATGCAAAACATGTTTTGTTTCCAGTGCGAACAGACCGCAGGCGGCAAAGGCTGTACGGGAAAAGCAGGGGTATGCGGCAAAAAGGACAGCACTGCACACTTGCAGGACGAACTCACCGGTGCATTGATTACACTGGCGCGGGCGGTCAGGCGAAACGGGCCTGGCCCGGATACTTTGCGCGTCATGCTGGAAGGTTTATTTGCCACCATGACCAACGTCAATTTTGATGACGGCGTCTTGCAGGAAAAAATTGAAGAGGCGAGAAAAGAATGCGCCAGAATACTGCCGGACGCGGCGAGCTGGGGCGAGTACAAAATGTCTGCCATATGGGAGGCCGGCGAAGATATTCGCTCTCTGAAAACGCTTATCCTGCTTGGCGTACGGGGCATGGCCGCCTACGCTTACCACGCTTTCGTATTGGGGCGCACCAATGATGAGGTAAACTCATTTTTCTACACCGCCCTTGACGCCATCAGTCAAGATAATTACGGTATGGAAAAACTTTTTCCGCTTGTTATGGAAACAGGAAAAGTAAGCCTTGCCTGTCTGGAGATGCTGGACAAAGCCAACACGGAAACATATGGAACGCCCGCTCCGGCAGCGGTACCCCTTGCCATAGAAAAAGGCCCCTTTATCGTCATCAGCGGCCATGATTTGCGCGACCTCAAATTACTGCTGGAGCAGACGAAGGACAAAGGCATCAACATTTACACCCACGGCGAAATGCTGCCCGCCCACGCTTACCCGAAGCTGAAAGAATACCCCCATCTCAGGGGCAATTTCGGGACGGCATGGCAGAATCAGCAAAAAGAATTTACGGATATTCCCGCGCCGGTGCTGTTTACCACCAACTGCATTATGCCGGTAAAGGAGAGCTACCATGACCGCGTCTTTACAACGGCGGTTGTGGCTTATCCCGCCATGGCGCATATCGGGGAGGATAAAGACTTTACGCCGGTTATCAACAAGGCCCTGGAGCTTGGCGGTTATCGGGAAAATCATCCCCAAACCGGCATCAACGGAGGAACAAGCGTTACCACCGGTTTTGGTCACGGTGCGGTATTGGGCGTTGCCGGCAAGGTCATTGACGCGGTTAAAAGCGGTGCCATCAGGCATTTTTTCCTCGTAGGCGGCTGCGACGGCGCAAAACCGGGACGCAGCTATTACACGGATTTTGTCAAAAAAAGCCCGAAAGATACGATTATCCTTACCCTCGCCTGCGGAAAGTACCGTTTCAACGATTTGGATATTGGCGAGATTGGCGGTTTGCCCCGTATTATGGATATGGGCCAGTGCAACGACGCATATTCGGCAATAAAAGTGGCCGTCGCCCTTTCGGAAGCCTTCGAGTGCGGCGTCAACGATCTGCCCCTGACGCTGGTCATTTCATGGTACGAACAAAAGGCCGCCTGTATTTTGCTGACCCTGCTGTACCTCGGCATCAAAAATATCCTTCTCGGCCCCAGTCTGCCTGCCTTCGTATCGCCGAACGTGCTGAACTATCTGGCAGAGAATTTCAATATTGCGCCGATTTCCACAGCGGAAGAAGATTTGCAGAAGATTTTGCGCAGTTAATTTGCTGATAAAGAGGGCGTTTTCAGATACGCGAAATGCCGGCAGCAGAATAAGGTGAAGCGATGTTTTTGCGGAGTTATCGCCAGAAACTGTTTCCTAGTTTTATAGTGAAACCCCGCCTTCGCCAAGCTGCCGGGACGTTGTGCGCCATGCGGCGGAAGCACATCGGACAGAGTATAACGAACCGAAAAGAAAACGACAAAAGGAAAACATTATGAGTCAAATAAAACAAATAGAGCAGCAGTTCAATTTCAAGTATCCCGAATTGTACGAAAAATTACACGATGACGGAATGCTTGATTGGGGCGAATTTGGGAAAAATTGGTATGCAACATATTGGGAAAAATTGAAAAATAACCCGCCGCTGTTGTTATTTGCGAATTACTTTGAAATTCTTGAATGTAAGCGAATAGTTGAAGAAATTGAAGCGTTCAAAGACCCGGAAGATTACAGAGCAACAAAACCCGAATTTCAATTTATCCCGTTTGCGATAACAGGCGGTGGCAATTTGTATGTATTTCCATTAGATAAACAGCAGAACGGAAATGTTCCTGTCACATTAGTTCCGCATGATTGGGAAGAAGCAACCGTTTTAGCGAAAAATCTGCAAGATTTCATTTTTCGTAAAATGTTGGAGTGTGTTGCAGCCTTTGATGAATACTCAAAATTGAAAGACGGCGTTTTGAAAACAAATCTGTTTAACATGCTGCGAACTCATAAACCGTATTTAAGTCAGCGGCAAGTTGAGAAATTGGAAGAAATATATAACCGAAATGAGAGCGAATTATCAACAACAGGACTGATTTCACGAGACGAGTTGAAAGAAATATTGCAGCAGGAAATTGGATTTGAAGAACTTGATAAAGAGTTTGTATATATGGGTTAAAAATGCACTGCCGCTAACGGGGCGACAGAGGAGCAGGACATAAAAGGAGTAATAGAATGAACAAAGGAATGTATGCTTTTGCAAAAGGCAATGACGTTTTCGTTGTTGTATGTAAGACAAAATGCCCAAATGAATGGCAGGCATTGAAAGAATTAGACGGCTGTGAAGTCGAATCTGACGATATGTTTTACATTATGGGAACTGATGCACGAGGCGAATTGGAGAAAACATTATCCGAAAAATTATTGGTGTTCAGGTCAAATGAAACAATTTATTTTAAATGTGTTGTTCCCGATGAAGTTTTGAACATTTTGAGTGAAGAATCAGGGTTTATGTTAATTCAGTCCGACTTATTACTGAATGAAAATCAAATCTATCAAATGTTTACAGAACAGGAAATTGAAGGATTA
>JAITWQ010000106.1 GCA_031285215.1 Syntrophobacterales bacterium
CCCGTGTCCGGATCCTTAGCGATGACCACACTGTTGGCAAGGTAATGGCCGCCGTCGTCCAGGGCCAGCACCGGAGTAGGAAGCCTGGTGACGTCCACGGGCGTAATGCGCAGTTCCTGAGCCGGAGCGTCACTGATAATCACCGGCTGCACGGCAGGGTCGGAAGGGTTGCTTCTCCATTTACCTATGGCATCACCGATGTGGAAGGGCAGCTTTTCAGCCGAAACACCCAAAAGAGCGCCCACATTTTTCCTGCTCCACATCAAGCCGATGAGAACGGGCATATCATAGCCGCGGACCTTTTCAAAAAGGACAACCTCTTTACCTTCAAAGTGCTTGGCCACGCCTGCGAGTTCGTGAACCAAGTCCACTTCTGTTCGGACTCTGGCCAAGAGACCTTGTTTTTCAAGAGTCTGGACGTATGACTGCAAGTCACGCATTTTGCCAGTGCCTGCCTGAGACGGAGCCGCTGCTGCTTCACGTCCGCTCAAAGGGGTTAATAGCACACCGATACCAAGGGCCATACTGCCTTTAATGAAATTTCGCCGATCCAGTCCGAATTCAGGGTGTGCGTTATGAGCCGTAATCTCCTCCGTTTTTTGAATTTTTTGCTGAGCCATGAGATCCTCCGTTTTTCCGTGATTTGACATGTATCGTTTAGTATTAACTCTTCTCCCGTTCAGCTTCGGAACAGGAACCAGTATCAACAGAGGTGCAATAAACCTCCATTCATTTTTTTAGCAACGGCAGCAGACTGATTACGGCCTCCTCTGCGTTTTTTATCAAGGTACTGATTTCTTCTCGCTTAGCGTTATGGACATGGATGCCCACGGACAGGCTAATGTTCCGCTGCAAAACCTTGCACATCTGCAAAGCCAGTTTCCGTGCCAACTCATCATCCCGGTGGCCTGGAGCAGTCAGGACGCTGACGAACCCCGTGATTTCACCTGCCGTATCCGCAGGAGAGCCGCAGGGGCAGGCCAGTGCTACCGCGCCCACATGAGGCGTATCGCCGCCCTGTACGGATACTACCCAATCCTCTCCTGAAGGCCAAGCTTCCACAGATATACACAGCCTTCCCTCTCCGGTATGGACGGGTCCGTATTGTTTCACAGCCTCTCTCCTTTCAAGAACGAGGCCGGGCAGACGATAGTACGAATTGCATAGCGGTCTTTCTGTCTGCTGCCAGTGTTGGAACGAAGCATCTTCATTCAATTCCCTCCCATGGAACAAATCCTTCATGGTTAAGTCCAAACTGCATCATGACTTTACCAATAACATGGTTAAGCTGATCCGTTAAACTGCCGGGATTATTGTAAAAGGTAAGCATGGGCGGCACGATGACGCACCCCAGATCCGATGCTTCTTTAAGATTGCGGATATGTACTTTGCCCAAAGGCATTTCCCGGGGAACCAATACAACCTTCCTGCTTTCTTTCAGACAGACATCAGCCGCCCGGACAAGTAAATTTGCCGCGTAACCCGATGCAATCGCCGACAAGGTTTTCATGCTGCATGGCATAACGATCATACCGTTGGTAACAAACGATCCACTGGAAATGGAAGCAGCCAGATTTTCGTCACTATGGCAGACATCCGCCAACTCGGTCAACTTCTCATATGGGATGTTTGTTTCCAAAGCCCACGTGACCTTAGCGCCTCTCGTAACGATCAGATGTATTTCACAGTCTGGCAGCTGCCGGAGTGTTTTGAGAAGGCAATATCCCATGATAACCCCGCTGGCGCCAGATATACCGACAATCATACGCATCGTATAATCCTGATCCTCTCAACAAAGCATACTTTATTAAGCCATACTGCCAAATACAAAACAACATCCATACTTATCATATATATTTTCCAGAAGGCGTCAAGCAAAATACATTATGTGTTTATTATTTCCCCATTTAAAATTCTGTCAGCTTATCAGGCAGGGCGGACGTGAGATTATGCAGGATTTTTGCCCAGACAATGATACAATGTATAAAAAACATTGTGAAGAAAAGATAAAGAACCTCTAATGGCTTAACCAGCTTCACATGGTGTTTTGTTCAGCGATTCCTCAAGATAAATTCCCATGATTTTACAAGCCGCCGCGATGATGCCTTCCTTATCAATGCCGTATATTCTCCGTAAGTCGTGCTGTGTACCCTGATCCACGAACTGATCGGGAATACCCAGCCGGCATACGCGTACATTCCAGACATCATTCTCTTGCAGCATTTCCAGAACGGCGCTGCCGAATCCCCCCATGAGAACATTTTCCTCAACCGTAATCAGGCGAGGACACGCCTGAACAGCCTTACAAATAAGCTCCGTATCAAGGGGCTTGATAAAACGGGCGTTAATAACCTTGGCGCTGATTCCCATCTCTTTCAATTCCTGTGCGGCATCTAAAGCCGGATATACGGCAGAGCCAATGGCGGCAATAACAAGATCATGGCCATCGCATAAAATTTCGCCCTTACCCAAAGAAATGGAACGAAGCGGTTCATCAAGGGGAACGCCAACCCCCTTGCCGCGGGGATAACGAATGGCAACAGGATGGCTGGTTTCAACAGCCGTTGCCATCATATGGCGAAGCTCGTTTTCATCTTTCGGAGCCATGACAATCATATTCGGCAAGGAACGCAAATAGGTATGGTCAAACAGCCCATGATGAGTTGCGCCGTCTTCGCCCACCAATCCACCCCGATCCAGGGCAAAAATAACATGCAGATCCTGGAGGCAGGCATCGTGGAGAAGCTGGTCGTAGGCCCTTTGAAGAAAGGTGGAATAGATGGCAACCACAGGGATGATACCTTCTGCGGCCAAAGCGGAAGCGAACGTCACCCCATGCTGTTCGGCAATGCCCACATCAAAAAACCGCAGGGGAAACAATTGGGAAAAGCTCTCCAAACCAGTTCCCTCGCACATGGCGGCGGTAATGGCAACAAGCCTTTCGTTTTCCTGGGCCATCTGTACGAGAGTATCGCCAAACACCTGGGTATAAGTGGGAGCCGTGTCATCATGCTTCTGGGGAATCCCCGTTTCCAGATTAAAGGCGGAAATACTGTGAAATTTATGCGGTTCCGCCTCGGCAAAGGGATAACCTTTTCCCTTTTGCGTCACCACATGGACAAGAATGGGGCCTTCCATTTCCCGTACATTAGTCAGGTTTTTTATCAGGGGAACAAGACGATGTCCTTCCAGAGGGCCGACATAGGTAAAACCTAACTCTTCGAATAATGCTCCGGGAACGAAAAAGGATTTGAGAGATTCTTCCGCATGGCGCGTAAATTTAATCATTTGATGACCAACGGAGGGGATGGTCTTCAAAAAGTTTTTGATCTCCCCGCGAAGTTTCATAATGGGCTGGCCAGTCATGATGCGGTTGAGATAGGAGGAAAGAGCGCCTACATTCGGCGAAATGGACATCTCATTATCATTTAAAATAATGACCAGATTTTTATGACGATCTCCCGCCCAATTCAATCCTTCATAAGCCATACCGGAGGTCATGGAACCGTCTCCGATAACAGCCAGCACTTTGAAGGTCTCTTTGCGCAGACATCTCGCCTCCGCAAAGCCTGCGGCGGCAGAAATGGATGTGCCGCTGTGTCCTACGTCAAAAACATCAAAAATACTTTCCTTTCTCTTGGGAAAACCGCTGATTCCTCCTTGCTGGCGAAGGGTCTGGAACAAATCTTTTCTGCCGGTGACGATTTTGTGCGCGTATGTCTGATGCCCGACATCCCAGACCAATTTATCAACAGGCGTATTAAAAACATAGTGCAGGGCCAATGTCAGTTCCACCGCCCCCAGGGATGACGCCAAATGTCCGCCCGTGCGGGACACCGTATCCAAAATCTGATAGCGAACCTCTTCTGCAAGGCAAGTCAATTCATCTATTTTAAGCCGCCTTAAATCTTCCGGTGAATTTACCGTATCTAAAATTGATGTCAGGGGACGCTGATACACAATCTGCCCTTCCGGGTATTTCCCTAAATGTGTGACATTCTTTTTCATGATTGCTTTTTGCCCTGTTCTTCAGCCATGCGGCGTCTAAAAGTCGCGCTCGACAATATACCGGGCAAACTGACGTAAAGGATCTGCCTTTTCATCAAAACTGGAAATTGCAGCCAGGGATTCTTCGAGAAGTTCCTGTAAACGACGCTTGGATGCCTCTATACCAACAAGGGAGGGATAGGTCGCTTTGCCGCGCGAGGAGTCCGTTCCCGTGCCTTTCCCGATACGCTCCTGCTCTCCTTCGACATTCAGGATATCGTCTTTGATCTGAAAAGCAAGCCCAACCTCTGCGGCATAATGAAGCAGAGCGGTCATTTCTTGCGGAGAAGCACCGGCAAGGGCGGCTCCCGAATATACGGAGGCCGTAATCAAAGCGCCTGTTTTCCTGGAATGGATATAATGCACCACGTCCATGTCCGCTTCTTTTCCTTCTGACAGGACATCCATGACCTGCCCTCCCACCATGCCGTAAAAGCCGGTGGCTTCGGAAATATGATGAATCAGGGCAAGGCGCGTTTCTGCGGAAACCTCCCTGAGGCAATCAGGATGCGATAAAAGATGAAAGGCTTCCGTTAAAAGGGCGTCACCGGCAAGAATGGCAACGTTTTCTCCAAAAACCTTGTGGTTCGTTAAAATGCCACGCCGGTAATCATCATTGTCAAGAGCGGGAAGATCATCGTGAATCAGAGAATAGGTGTGAATCATTTCCAAAGCGCAGGCTGCGGAAACTACTTGATCAAAACTCCCGCCAAGGGACTCTGCCGCGGCAATACATAAAAGAGGCCTGATTCGCTTGCCTCCGGCAAAAAGACTGTAGCGTATCGCCTGAAAAATGACTGCCGGATAAGTATGTTCCGGAGGAAGGCAATCCTGAAGCGCCTTATCAACCTTTTCTTTATGATTCATCCAGTAGCCCTGCAGATCCATGGCGGCGTATCCTTTACTTTTTTATCGTTTTTGAGCTTTTACTTCCTCAGAACGGCGTTTTGCCGGGGGATAACATTAATCTTCCTCAACAAAAGGAGCTGTTGTCAAAGTTTCTTCTTGTTGTAGGAGAATTTCCACGCGCCTTTCTGCTTCCTCCAGCTTTTGGGCGCATAAGCGGTACAGTTTGATGCCTTCTTCAAATGTTTTCAGAGAGTCTTCCAAAGAAAGCTCCCCGCTTTCCATTTTTTTGACAATGGCCTCCAGGCGATTCAGATTATCTTCAAATTTATCTTTGGCCATGATTTTTTCTCTTCCTTTCGTTGTCCATATGCGGGCGAAATACTCTTTCAGTCCGCCAGAAACGCCTCTCTGACCTGACCCAAAAGACGCCCTTTCCCAAGGCGAATTTCAATCTCATCACCTGCACAAGCCTGGGCGGCGCTTCTAATGACTTCTTTTGTCACTGCGTGACGGGTAATGCTATATCCCCGCCGCAAAACAGCAAGGGGGCTTAATGAATCAATTAAGGAAAAGGCCGTTTGCAGGGATTGCTTGGACACGGCGATGCGCTGGTTTATCGCGGCGGTCATACTCTTCTCCCATGATTTAAGGGCAAAACGTTTCTGCCGCAGATCGGCGTGGAGGCCGGCCTGATACATTCTGATACGCAAATAGCGGAGTTGATCCGTTTCATGGGAGAGTTTTTGCGGCAGACGCATCCTTAAACGCTCGTTGTAATCCTCTAAAAACAGGCGGTAATCATCCATTTTGGGACAAAACATGTGCAGTCTTTTCCCAAAATTCTCCATTTGGAGTCCCGAATATTTAATTGTTTCCGAATGATTTCTGTGAATCCGCATCAGCAGGGTTTTAATCCTCCGCGACAACTCTTCCCTGGCGGGAACAACTAACTCTGCCGCCGCAGACGGTGTCGGCGCACGAAGATCGGCGGTAAAATCAGCGATGGTATAGTCCGTTTCGTGGCCGATAGCGGAAATAATCGGAACGGGAGAGGCAAAAATAGCACGGGCTACTTTTTCGTCATTAAACGCGGACAAATCTTCCAGAGAACCTCCTCCCCTCGCCAGGATAATAACATCCACCTTGCCGCTCCGTGACAAAATATCAATGGCGCGCACCAATTCAGCGGACGCCCCATTGCCCTGAACACGGGAAGGAAAAATAAGAAGGGGAACAGAGGGGAAACGGCGTTTGGTTATCTGGAGAATATCCCGGATAACAGCCCCCGTCGGCGAGGTAATGACGCCTATTCTTTCCGGCAGCAACGGAATTGGTTTTTTATGCTGTTCCGCAAACAGCCCTTCCTCCTGAAGGCGCTTTTTAAGCTGCTCAAAGGCTAGCTGCAGAGCGCCAATTCCCCTTGGTTCTACAGTATCGAGGATAATCTGATAATCTCCCCGGGGAGGATAAACAGAGATTCGCCCCCGGCAAACAACGGACATGCCTTCTTCCAGCTCTAACGTTCTGCCACGGGACAAGCGATTGGCAAAGGTATGGGAAAAATTTTTGAACCACACCGCCCGGATTTGAGATTTATCGTCCTTCAGGGTAAAATAAAGATGGCCTGAGGCAGGGCGATACAGATTGGATATTTCTCCCTCCACCCACACGGAGTCAAAATTGTTTTCCATGAGATCCTTGATTTTTTCGGTCAAGGCTGTCACAGTCAGGAAGCTTTCCATCATA
>JAITWQ010000204.1 GCA_031285215.1 Syntrophobacterales bacterium
TCTCTGGAAACTCTGGCAGATTATGTTTATAAGAACCGACAAGGGAAAGATGATTGAACGCTCCCAGAATTTTCATCACCTCCGCAGGAATAATCAGTCCTTTTGGTAAAGGTAAGGATGCCATTCTTCCCTTTCTTCAAAAGAACGTCCCGGCTTTAAGGCCCCTTTCCCTTTTCCCCACGCCGTCTTCTCCATTGCCCGTCGGGGAGGTTTCTTCGCCTCTCCCCGCAGAAGACATGCCCCGCACTCATCTCCTCGCCATGGCAGCCGCGGAAGAGGCCATGAAAACAATAACCGTGCCGCCCGACGCGATTATTGTCGGCACGACAACGGGAGGGATGGCCCGAACAGAGGAACTTTTAAAAAAAGAAGAGACAAACGCCGCTGCTTATCAATACCATAGCGCCGGTTCCGTTGCCGAAGTTATGGCCCGGCGATTTGGATGTCAGGGAACGGTTCTCGCCGTTTCCACCGCCTGTTCGTCAGGTTTAGCCGCCTTGAAATTAGGGATGGATTTAATTCGTACCGGCAAAGCTGCCTGTGTTCTTGCCGGAGGAGCAGATTCTCTCTGCCGCCTCACCTATTACGGATTCCATTCCTTGCAGCTGACGGATCCAACAGGGGCGCGCCCTTTTGACAGGAACCGCCATGGTATGTCCGTCGGCGAGGGGGCTGCCATGTTTGTTTTGACGGCAGGAGAAGAACCACCCCCAAACGCTATCGCCGAACTCCTTGGCGCCGGCCTTACCTGTGACGCCCACCATGCGGCCACACCCCATCCCCATGGGGAAGGAACCAGGCAAGCCATGGAACAGGCTCTTGCCGAGGCGGGATTATCTCCCCAAGATGTAAATTATATCAATCTTCACGGAACGGGAACACCGGAAAATGATCTCGCCGAGGGGAAAGCCATTTTTTCTCTGTTCCAAGGGGAAGAAATACCTGCCCTTTCGTCCCTTAAAGGAGCGTGGGGGCATTCACTGGCCGCATCGGGGGCCATGGGCGCCGTCGTTGCCGCCATGGCAATACAGAATGGTTTTATTCCGCCGAACACGGGCCTGAAAACCACCGACCCGGATATCATGCTGACCCCGGAAACAACCTTCATCAGAAAAAATATTTCCTGCGCCATGGTCAATGCCCTGGGTTTTGGCGGCAATAATGCCGTCATGGTTATGGGAAAACCGGAGCGGCAAGGCCGTCCCTCCCCTCTGCGGCGGGAACAGCCTTTTTTCGTCCACGGGCGCTCCATGCTGACGGGATGGGGAAATACGGCCGAAACATTTGCCCGCTTGGACGCGGAAGCAGCCATACGGGGTACCGTCCCCAAAGAAGCAATGCACGCCAACCTGCCCGCCAAAACGGTACGCCGTTTGAAAAGGTTATCGCGCCTGGCATTGTCACTGTCAATATCTGCGGCGGCGCAAACCAGTGATAATTTCCCGGAAGCCGTCTTCTTCGGTACACGCTGGGGAAGCCTCTCCGAAACCAGCGACTTTCTTAAAGCCCTCTTTGAAACGGAAGAACAGCTTGGCAGCCCCACTGATTTCATCGGCTCTGTCCATAACGCGCCGGCAGGGCAAGTTGCCGTTCATTTTCAGGCAAAGGGCCCCAATATTACCATTACCGGCGGAGACGCAACCTTTGAACAAACTCTTTTTGCGGCGGACAGAAGCGGTGTGAACACCCTTCTCCTCATCGGCGCTGATGAATATCATGAACATCTTACCCCTTTGTTCGCTCCCGGCACCCACATGACTGACGGCGGCGGCGCTTTTCTGCTGAGCCGCGAAAGAAAAGGGGCCGTCGCCTCCCTGATTCCCATTTTTGAAGCTTTTCCCCTCGCAGATGAAGAAGTGATTGACGCTTTGGTATCACATCTTGGCGGCCCCTCCCTCATCCAGGAAAAGTTTGACCTGATTCTGGCGGGCTTCCCCCCAGACACAGGCGAGCAATGCCAGAAACAAAAGGAAATTTTTTTGCGGCTGACAAATTATCGTCATCCTCTTATTGACTATCGGTCAATTTTGGGGCATTTTGGATCGGTCTCGGCAGTGGCTGCGGTCATATCCGTTCTCAGCATGGAAAAAGGCAGGATGCCGCGAGCCTTTGGAGGAGGAGAGAGTAACCCAAGCCATGGTAAAAGTATCCTGATTCTTAATTTTGGCAAACATGTCACCGCGCTGGAGGTTTCCCCTTGCGAAGGCAATCGCGCCCCTTAAAGAATATTGTAATCATCGGTTCCGGCATTGGCGGGCTGACAACGGGAATCATCCTGCAAAAGTCGGGATATAACGTTCATATCGTAGAAAAGAACGAACGGCCCGGCGGACTCATGCGCAGTTACACCCGCCATGGGTTCGATTGCCCCGTTGGTATCCATTACATGGGCTCCCTCGCGCCGGGACAGCCTTTGCTGGCTTTATGGGATTATCTGGGCGTGGCAGATAAAATTCCTCTGGAGCGGATGGGAATTAACGGCCCCATTGACCGTTACATTTTCGATAATTTTACCTTTGATCTGCCCGAGGGAATCGCCGCCTTTGAAGACAATCTGCGCCAAACTTTTCCCCGGGAACAACGGCAAATCACCGCCATCATGCAGCCCCTCAAAATATTCTGCGATTACTTTTCCCGCCTGGATATTCTTCTGGCGCCGGAAAAGATGCTTTCACCGGATAACTTCATCTCCATGGGCGAATACCTTGACCAAACCGGATGTTCCCCGCTGATGAAGAGCGTTTTGGGCGTACTGACAACCCTGGTTGGTGTACCACTATTCCAGTGTCCCCTTTTCTTTTATTACATGATTCTGGCTTCCTATCTCCTGTCATCGTGGCGTTTGCGTGATGATAACGGCTCACAGGCGGCGGAAATTTTCGCGGATCAGTTTGTCTCTCTGGGAGGCCGCCTCACTCTGGGGGATATGGCGCAAACCATTCATGTTGAAGACAAACAGATAAAAGGGATTCGGCTCGCTTCGGGAGCCGCCATAAACGCCGATGGGGTCATTGCGGCAATCCATCCCCAGACGATGGCCGCCATGCTCAATGACAGCGGCCTGAACCCCGCACACAGGGAGCGAATCGCTGGTCTGGAAAATACCAAAGGGATTTTCTCCGTGTACCTGTCTTTGGACAGTGAAGCCCATCCGGAGCTTCCCTATAATATTTACCGTCTCCATCCCGAAGAAGACGGGTCTTTAGATCGGGGGCTGTTCTTTCAGCTGCGGAAAAGTCATCGCCCCCGGACAAATGTGATGACCATGATGGCGTCCAGTACCATTCAGGAATGGGAACCATGGTTAAACACACGCTCCGGGCGGAGAGGAAGCAATTACGTGGAAAAGAAGACCGAAAAAACCGATGAGTTCATCGCCGAAGCCGCGGCAATTTTCGGCCCCTTAAAGGAGATGGCCGTCATTGACGCCCACACTCCCTTAACCATCCGCGATTATGTTGGCAGCCCCGATGGATCAGCCTATGGGATTATGCGTTCCTCCCGCCAGCTTCTGCAAACGGCATTTCTGAATCGCCTCAATATTGACGGCCTTTTTCTGAGCGGCCAGAATATTATGGCCCCCGGTATTATGGGAACAACCATGGGATCATTTCTTACCGCCCGGAAAGTCATGGGACAAAAAGCCTTTTCTCACGATATTTTAAAGGACTTTTCTTGAAAATACTTCTGGTTTCCACCAACACCCTGACAGATCCCTACCCGACTTATCCCATCGGTCTGGATTATGTTTGCCGCGCCATTCCGGCGCATCACTCCGTGACTGTAATGGATATGAATACCTCGGCAAGCGACATCTCACAAATACTTATCAGCGAAAAGCCTGATCTGGTCGGCCTTTCCATCCGTAACATTGATACAACGGACGCCGATCACCAAAAAAGTTTTACCGATGTGATGGCGCAGCTGGCCGCAGCCATCCGCAGCACAATAAAGACAACGATTGTTCTGGGAGGAAGCGGGTTCACCATTCTGCCCGGGGAATGGATGAAACTTTTAGACGCCGATTACGGCGTAATCGGTGAAGGCGAACGTTTCCCCTTACTCCTGGAACATCTGGAAAGAAATCATGATCCCGTCAATATTGCCGGTATTATAAAACGGGGGGAAGAACCTCTATACCCGCCTCCGTGGGATAAGCCCTTCCCAAGGGGAACATTTCCTCATCATCCTTACACGTCATTCTATCTTAAACACGGGGGGATGCTTAACCTGCAAACAAAACGCGGCTGCCCCTTTCACTGTATCTACTGCACCTACCCCCATATTGAAGGGAAAACATTCCGTTTCACGGAGCCTGACGATGTTGCGGAAACAGCTCTCTCGCTGGAGAGGGCGGGGGCGCGATACCTGTATATTACCGATTCCACCTTCAACGGAAGCTATGACCACAGTTTGGCCGTCGCCGAATCATTCATCAAAAAAGGCGTTTCCATCCCCTGGGGGGGATTTTTTACACCCACCGCCCCGCCTCCTGACTATTATAAAACACTGGCCAGGGCGGGATTGCGCCACGTTGAATTTGGTACGGAATCCCTTGCCGAAGCGATGCTTGCTTCTTATCAAAAACCATTTGACCTGACCATGGTCTGCAAAGCCCACGAAAAGGCGGCAGAGGCCGGGCTGCATGTCGCCCATTATCTCATGGCCGGCGGCCCCGGGGAATGTGAAGCGACAATCAGGGAAACCATGGCCAACAGCTTCCGCCTCAAAAAAACAGTCTATTTTCTTTTTCCCGGTGTACGTATTTATCCCCACACGCCTTTATTTGATCTTGCCCTGGAGGAAGGGCAGATCACCAAAGATACAAATCTATTGCGGCCCGCCTTCTATTGGTCTTCCCTCATTGCCCGTCACGAGGCGATGGCGATTATCGAAGCCAAAGCGCAAGGGAAGCGTAACTGGTCTGTGGGCCTGAGAGCTGAGAAAACAGCCAAAGTGCTGGCAAGACTTTACAGCCGCGGTCACGTGGGGCCTTTATGGGAACATCTGATTATGGAATGATGAAATCTTCATGGATAATGAGGACAAACTCGCCGGCAGAGAAATGGGGATGGGCCGCCTTGCTGTCTGGCGCGGCCGCCGCCTTTTTCGATCCCTGCCTTGCCATTGCCCCCCTGTCAGCTTATATTATTACATGTTTGACGGCATCATTTCTGCCGGCAGTAAGTTTTTTCCTCCCCGTCCACAGCCGCGGAAAAACAGGAAAGGCCTTCGTCGCCCTTTCTTTTGACGATGGACCTGATCCCCGCACAACGCCCCTCCTCCTTGACCTTTTGGATGAATATCGAGCCAAGGCAACTTTTTTTGTTACTGGTAAAAACATTGAAAGATACCCCCACCTCATCAGGGAAATTTTAGCGCGGGGACATGATATGGGAAATCACTCCCGCAGTCATGATGTTTTTCTCATGTTTCGCTCCCTGTCCCGGCTTTCCGCAGAAATTGAATCCGTGCAGACCATGCTGCAAGGTTTTGGCGTTGTTCCCCTGGCCTTCCGCCCGCCCGCCGGTGCTACAAACCCCAAACTCCCCCTTGTCCTGCAGCGCCACGGCCTTTACTGTGTAAATTTTTCCTGCCGCGCCCGTGACAGGGGCAACCGAGCCGTAAACGGCATGGCCCGGAAGATCCTGCGTAAAATCCGCCCCGATGATATTATCCTTCTCCATGATATTTCTCCCCCCAACAATACTCCCGTATCAGTATGGCTGGAGGAAGTAGCCGTCATTCTTTCCGGGTTAAAGGCGCGGCGGCTGGAAATAATCCGCCTTGCGGAACTTATCGACAAACCTGTCATGACGGTTTAATGACCGCCTGGCGGCCGGTTTTTAGCTGCAAGTTTCAAGTTGTGACAGTTTTCGCTGACAAAACAAAAAACTATCAAAAAGAGCGTCATAAAAATCATCGAAACTCTCAACAAGCAAATTACGGACATTGCGCACGCAGCGATAGTTTGGATTTGAATACGTTTTCTCTCTGTTTTCCTGTAAATACAAATATTTATACACAGAAAGGTTCCCTTGTAATTTTGCCAATATTTGCTATAAGTTACAAATTAAACCTTTAATTACGGAGGCAATCATGACTGATATCACCCACGTCCACGCGAGAGAGATTCTCGATTCCCGGGGAAATCCAACAGTTGAAGCGGAAGTCACCCTATCGTCCGGTATTACAGGGAGGGCCGCTGTTCCTTCCGGGGCCTCTACAGGCGAGCATGAAATGCTCGAATTGAGGGACGGAGATCCCAAACGCTACCTTGGCCGCGGCGTCCAGAAGGCCGTTCACAATATCACCCATGTCATCGCTCCTGAAATCACCGGTATGTGCTGTACAAGGCAGCGGGATATTGACTGCGCCATGATCAGCCTTGACGGTACGGAAAACAAACGTTCTCTGGGAGCCAATGCCATTTTAGGCGTCTCCCTGGCCTGCGCCAATGCTGCGTCTTGCGTTCTGGACATACCTTTGTACCGATATCTTGGCGGCATTATCGCCCGCGATCTTCCCGTTCCCATGGCTAACATTCTCAATGGCGGAGAGCACGCCGATAACAATGTTGATTTTCAGGAATTCATGATTATGCCCGTGGGCGCTCCTTCCTTTAAAGAGGGGCTGCGCATCGTTGCAGAAACATTCCATCATCTGAAAGGCGTGTTGAAAGGCAAAGGTTACAATACCGCCGTTGGTGACGAAGGCGGCTTTGCGCCAAACCTGAAATCCAACAGCGAGGCTTTGGACCTGATCTGTGAAGCCATTCAAAAGGGAGGCTACACCCCCGGCGAAGATATTTCCATCGCCCTGGACGTGGCGGCCAGTTCCTTTTTCTCCGGCGGGAAATACATCCTTGCCGCAGAAACAAATCCCCAAAAGACCGCCAAAGAGTTAATCGCCTTCTATGAAAATCTGGTCGCGAACTATCCCATCATCTCTATCGAAGACGGCCTTGCCGAAGATGACTGGGAGGGCTGGAAAATGATGACGGAAGTTTTGGGAAGTAAAATTCAGCTGGTCGGGGACGACCTGTTCGTCACCAATAAGATTCGCCTGGAGCGCGGCATCGCCATGGGCGTGGCCAACTCCATCCTGATCAAACTAAACCAGATCGGCAGCCTGACCGAAACGCTGGAAACGATCCAAACCGCAAAAGAAGCGGGTTACACAACGGTCATCTCCCATCGCTCCGGCGAAACGGAAGATACTTTTATGGCCGATATTGCCGTTGCCGGTAATTGCGGGCAGATAAAAACTGGCTCCCTTTCCCGCAGCGAACGCCTGGCCAAATATAACCGTCTTCTGAGAATCGAAGAGGAACTTGGCACAGGCGCCGCGTACAAAGGGAGAAAAGCGGTAAAAGCGGGATAATAAGCGTTTCCACGGGCAGCTCCATTTTACGGCGCCGCAATGATCGGATCATGGACAACACTTTCTCATCTATCAGAAACGAAGAGGTGATTTATGACGTTTAAAAAAAATATCATGATTCGCTGGGGTCATTGCGATCCCGCCGGAATTATTTTTTTCCCCCGTTACGCCGAACTGTGCAACGATGTTGTGGAGGATTTATTCTGCGAGGCCCTGGGTGTAAGCCTGTGGACATTTACACAGAAGCTCCGTCTGGGTATTCCCTTTGTTCATCTGAACATGGACTTTCTCGCCCCCAGTATTTTCAATGAAACACTGGAATTTGAGCTGGCCATTACCGCCATGGGCCGCTCTTCCATAACCTTTAATATTGATGCCCGATGCGGCGCGGAGGAACGTCTGCGAGCCGTGTTAAAAGTTGCCATGATCTCTTTGGATACCTGGCAGACAGTACCCATTGACGACAACTGGCGGGGGAAATTTGCGCCCTTTATGTCCGCCGGCTGACATTACCTGAAAAATTTGAAACTGTCTCCATCGCGCCGGGACGCCTATTGGCAGTAAATCGTCAATTGGCCTCTGATTAATTAGAATTGGAATAAAAGTGATCAGCTACTGGGGATTATCACCGATTCTTGTATAACAGTACCCACCTGCCTCCTGATACTGCGGCGATTGACGTTGTAGCAGCTTCCGGTTTTCTTTTTCCCGAACGATTTCATTTCAGAGGCGATTTGCGTAACTTCCCCATAATGGGTGAAAACATGTTCCGTCACATGGACGACACCCATTGTAATTGAGACA
>JAITWQ010000125.1 GCA_031285215.1 Syntrophobacterales bacterium
CCGATTTCCGCATCGGTTAAGAAACAGGCGGGGTCTGATGCCCAGATATCTCCCGTCACCGCTTCCGCTCTGGCCCGGAAATTCCCGCCGCAGATATTCAACCAGCGGCATTGGGAGCAGCGCCCCTTGAGGAAAGGTTTTTTGTTCTTCAACCGCGCCATCAATTCGTTTGACGTATCAGGCCAGATCTCACTGAATGGCCGCTGACGGATATTACCGAAAGAAATATTCCGCCAGAACTGATCCGCGTGGACTTCGCCGTCCCAGCTTATACAGGCGATTCCGTGCCCGGAACTGTTTCCTTCGTTCATCCGTAAAAGCTCCAGAACACTGGCCGCCCTTTGAGGATCTTCTTCACATAAGCGGAGGTAAATGTAAGGGCCGTCAGCGTGGTTGTCCACCGTAAGGATTTCCTTGGGCAAGCCGCGCTCAAAAAGGCGGTGCGTTCTCTCCATGATCAAATCAAGGACGGCGCGTGTTTCTTCATGGGACAGATCTTCCGCAATCAGGCTGGAGCCTCGTCCCGTATAAACGAGATGATAGAAGCAGGCACGGGGAATATTTTCCCCTTCGAGAAGATCAAAAATGGCCGGAATATCTCGGGCATTCTTTCTGTTAATGGTGAAACGCACGCCAACTTTAATTCCTGCCGCAAGGCAGGCCCTTATTCCCTCCATGCTTTTATCAAAGGCCCCTCTGGTTCCTCTGAAATGATCATGAGTTTCCCGGAGGCCATCCAGACTGACGCCGACATAGGATAAGCCGATACGCTTTAGTGCCGCGGCCACATCCCGGTTAATCAGGGTGCCATTTGTGGAAATAACCGCGCGGATACCTTTCTCAACGGCATACTGGGCCAGTTCCGGAAGATCGTGCCGCATCAGGGGCTCTCCCCCCGAAAAGAGAATAACGGGACAGGAAAAGGACGCCAAATCGTCAATCATGGATTTGGCCTCCATGGTGGTCAATTCATCAGGATAGAATTTATCCTGCGATTGGGAATAACAGTGGATGCAATGGAGATTGCACCGCCTTGTCATGTTCCAGACCACGACCGGACGCTTTATGGCCGCGAATTGCAGCAGATGGGAGGGAAGGTCTTTCCCATCCCGGCTGTTGTAGCGAAGCATGTCGGACGGTTCCACCGCCCCGCAGTAAAGTTTTGAAATGCCAATCATGATAACTTCCCGTTTACCTGAAACGATATTTTCGGGAATGTAAGTAGCATATTCTCTAAAGAGGAACAATTCTTTCTTCTGCGGCCAATGTTGTATCTGGAATTCACAATTAATCGTTGCCCTTCGTTTCCTGACGAGGGGCAGCGGCTGGTTTGGGTGCTTCCGCATCAAGTCCAGCACTTTATTAACCGCCCACAACACGCTACATCACACCGATTGCAAATCGGCGCGAGCGGTAATGGCAAAAATACTGACATTTTACAATCTGTGTTTTTCTGAAAAATATCTGATTAATAGTGAGAATTATCACACTGCTGGTTGCAGGCCCAGGGCACGGATCATGTTCCAGTCGTCTTGAATGTTTCTTCCTGCGGTTGTCAGGTAATTTCCCGCCATAAAACCGCTGGCCCCGGCCATGAATATCCAAGATTGCAAGTCGCCCAGGGTGAGTTCGCGTCCTCCGCAGATAAGGATTTCTTTTCCGGGATTGATAAAGCGGAACAAGGCGATACATTTCAGGGCGTCCAGAGGCGCAAGGAGAGGCTGATTTTCCATCCGCGTACCCGCAACGGGGTTGATGAAGTTTAACGGTATGCCGTCCACATCAAGATCGCGCAGGGTGCAGGCCAGTTCTATGCGCTGCTCCCATGACTCCCCCAAACCCAAAATGCCGCCGCTGCAAACACGAAGGCCCGCTTCTTTGACCTGCCGCAGGGTGTTGATGTCGTCATCGTAGTCATGGGTCGTGCATATCTCGCGGAAAAAGCTCCGCGCCGTTTCCAGATTATGATGATACGTGGTGACGCCGCTTTCTTTGAGAAGATGTGCCCTTGAGGAAGTCAGCGTTCCCACGGAGGCGCAGACCGCAATATCGGATTCGCGGCGGATTATTTTTGCCGCGCGCGAAATCGTATTCATTTCGTCATCGGTGAGGGAAAGCCCGCTGGCCACCATGGAAAAGCGAGTGGCTCCTGCTTTGCGGCGTTCCAGAGCGTCGGCTGCCATGTCCTCTGCTGATTTCAGGTCGTACGTCAGAATGTCCGTTTTATGGTGAGATGATTGGGCGCAGAAGGCGCAGTCCTCTGTACAGAAACCGGATTTCGCGTTCAGAATAGCGCAGACAGTAATGACATTTCCCCTGTGGGCTTGGGTAATTTTATGGGCGCAGAAGATCAAATCACCCAGGTCTTTTTCCGGAAGGCGGGCTATGGCGCACATCTCTTCGCCGGAAGGACTGTAGCCATGATGGATGATCTTTTCTGTCAGAGCAATGAGTGTGGCATTGAGCATTCTTGGTTGTCCTTACGTAGCGGGGAATAATTTTATCTCCTATCAGAGATTTTATTTTCCGTCAACCGGAAGCGTGAAATGGGTTGACAATCATTCTAACGGCGTGTATGACCTTGCCATGTCAACAAAAGATGATCTCCTGAAGAGTTTGAAAGAATCACTTGGCATATGGGTTTCCGGTAAACTTCTTGCTGAAGGGCTGGGTATCTCCCGCAGTGCTGTTTGGAAGCACATGAAGGCCCTTCGGAAAGAAGGATATGAGATCGAATCTACATCCCGGCGGGGATACCGCCTGGAGCATCTTCCCGACCGCCTTTTCCCCGCAGAAATTCAGATGGGGTTGAAATCATCCTGTCTGGGGCGGGGACAGATCGAATATTACGAAGAAACAGATTCCACAAACAACCGCGCCCGCAATCTTGCTCAGGAAGGAGCGCCGGAGGGAACTCTTGTGCTGGCGGAATTTCAACGTCAGGGGCGGGGACGCCGCGGGCGGATCTGGCGTTCTCCCAAAGGGGCGGGCATTTATGTTTCTGTAATTCTCCGCCCTCATGTTCAGCCTCACGAAGCGCCGCAGCTTACACTGCTGACGGCGGTGGCCATGGCGGAAACCTTGCGGGAAACAGCTGATCTGCCCTTTGCCATCAAATGGCCCAACGATATTATGGTTCGGGGCAAAAAGATTTCCGGTATCCTGACGGAAATGGCGATGGAAATGGAGCGAATTGATTATGTGGTGGTGGGCGTGGGCCTGAATGTCAACATGAGGCAGGAAGATATGAGTCCCGATATTCGGGATATTGCCACTTCCCTTGCCATTTCAACGGGCAAGGTATTTTCCCGGGTGCAGATTCTCCGGGCTTTTCTGGAGAAACTGGAGTTTTACTACGGCCTCTTTCAGGCCCGGCAGTTTGAACGTATCCGTCTGCGCTGGAAGGAATTATCCGGCCTTATCGGAAAGAAAGTTCGCATTGACGGCCTTGACCGCCCTTTTACCGGAGAGGTTATGGATCTGGATCAGGATGGTTTTCTTCTTTTGAAATTGAAGGATGGAACCATACAGCGCATTGTGGCCGGCGATGTTTTGTATGTGGAATTGCAGGGCCTGGCTGCAATGAAAAGTCAAAACACGTACGACTTTATTTGTGGTTCAACATTGATTTGGGAATTTGATATTGCAGAAATTAAAGAAACTAATAAAAAAATTAAGAGACAATTAAAGTATTATAAATTAGGTGATTTTGACCAAAACCGAATTAATTATTTAAGAAATTTGAAAAATGAAATAATGGCCGAAATCCATTTATATCAAAAATCAAAATATTATCAAAAATCTAATAATTCAATATATGCAGATTTTTCAGATTATAATATTGCTTTGATGGTTTCTGATTTTATTGAAAAATACGACAAAATTTCCAAATCAGACATGTACGGAATTATAAATTACGCGATTTACTTGTATTATTTGCGCTGACAAAAAAACGTTTGCGCAGATTTGTAATTGGCGCGGATTTACTGAAATCTAAATATGGCTCTGCAAAACCACACTTTCGGATATTGCCCAAAAAACAAGCAAACTAAATTGACGCCAACCGACTTTGTGATTTCTGAATCAGGCGAAAACGAGTTTAGTATTGTTGGCAGCAATGTTGTCATCTTCAACAAAGCCGTTGAGAATGATAAGATTGGAATTTGTATTTATGGTCCTCACAAATTTGAGGATTATGCCAGCAAAATCATTGGATACATTTATTGGCTGAGCGGTTGCAAAAGTGAACTGAAAAATTTTTATAACGCTGAAATGAGTGAATATACAGAAGAAAAAGCAAATGATGACTGGTATGACACTTTAGAAATTTTTAGCGTGAAAATAATAGTCGGCATGAACGGCAGCTTGTATTCTGAAATATCGTGTGGGGATAATATCTCACAGTACCATATTTTGGACATAGAAACGGAAAATGAAACAATTACATCAATGAACTATGATGGATAAATAACGAATAGCCGTTTCACAGCGATAAAATATAAAAAAGGAAACAGATATGGACAAGGAAGAGATCGAAAAATTGCAGCAGGCCGATTTGGATTGCGTATGGCATCCCTTTACCCAGATGAAACTCTATGGCGAAGAAACTACCGTTATCATTGAGCGGGGCAAAGGGTCATGGCTGTATGATATTGAAGGAAACGCCTATTTGGACGGTATCTCTTCCCTCTGGACCAATATGCACGGTCACGGGAAAGAGGTTCTGGATAAAGCCCTGAAGGCGCAGACGGGTCTCATTGCCCATTCAACCCTCCTTGGCATTTCCAATGTGCCTGCCGTCCGCTTTGCTCAAAAACTATTGGAGGTCGCGCCGCCGGGGCTTGCCAAGGTGTTTTATTCGGACAGCGGTTCCACGGCAGTGGAAATTGCGTTGAAGATGGCCTTTCAGTATCATCGCCAGTCCGCTCAGGGAAATCCGCGTAAAAGAAAATTTCTGACCTTTGTCAATGCCTATCATGGCGATACGATTGGTTCGGTAAGCCTGGGGGGAATTGATCTGTTCCATGAAATGTATCGTGATCTTCTCTTTGGCACATATAAAGCGGCTTCTCCCTACTGTTACCGCTGTCCTTATGATCAGCAATATCCGGGATGCAAGATGGATTGTCTGGAAGTGGCCAGGAAAATTCTGGATGAACATCATGATGAAATTGCCGCCGTTGTTTTGGAGCCTCTTGTTCAGGGCGCAGCCGGTATTCTTGTACAGCCGGATGGTTTTGTTCGCGGTGTTCGCGAGTTGTGTGACCGTTACGATGTTTTCATGATTGCCGATGAAGTGGCCGTTGGATTCGGCAGAACGGGCAAAATGTTCGCCTGTCAGCACGAGTGGGTAACGCCGGATATTATGTGTCTGGCCAAGGGAATTTCGGGGGGATACCTTCCCCTTGCGGCCACCTTAACGACGGAAAAGATATTTGCCGGTTTTTTGGGAGAGGCAGTAGAAAACAAAACCTTTTTCCATGGCCACACCTATACGGGCAATCCCCTGGCTTGCGCGGTGGCCATTGCCAGTTTGGAGCTGTTTGCCGAAGAGAACATCATGGAAAGGGTGCAGGGTTCCATAGCCCTGCTGCGGGAAAAACTTGCAGACTTCCAGCATCTTTCCCATGTGGGAGATATTCGCCAGAAAGGTCTGATGGCAGGCATTGAGTTGGTTGCCGATAAGAAAACAAAGGAAAACTTTCCTCCGGGGAAAAGGACCGGTCATCGGGTAATCATGGAAGCGAGGAAGCGTGGCGTGATCATTCGTCCCCTGGGAGATGTTATTGTCCTGATGCCTCATTTGGGCATGTCCCCGGATGAGCTGGAGCTGCTCTGCCGCGTAACGTATGAAGCCATTCAAACGGTTACGGAAAAAACGTGAGTTCGCAGATGTCGCAAGATGTGAGAGAAGGGACTTTTTATTTTGATCCTCAAGACGGCATCTACGAAGATCATTTCCCCGCCTGTCCCGTTGTGCCGGGGAGTTTGATTATTCAATCCTTTGTGAATCTCGTTTCTGCACCGGCGGGAATTGATTCTTTTCGTTTTCTCTCTTTTATTGAGCCGGGGCATTATACTTGGCGCATTGAAGAAAAACCGGACAGGTGGAACTGTTTCCTTTTTCAAGGCGGGCAAGTGGCGGCGCAGGGAGTATTGCGACGATGAAACAAGCTGGCGGAGAAAATAGCTGCCTGATTCTGGGCGGTACCTGCGAACTGGCCTTATCACTGGCGCCCATGCTGATGGCTGAGGGAATCCGCCCCGTCATGACTTGGCGAAACTCCGCCGGTCAGGAACGAATCGTATCTCATTTGACAAACTGGCAGGGACAATACGAAACTGTACACTTGGATTTGAGTGATAGCCGGTCATTTACGGATATTATCCC
This sequence comes from Syntrophobacterales bacterium, assembly GCA_031285215.1. GTDB lineage: Bacteria > Desulfobacterota > Syntrophia > Syntrophales > JAAYKM01 > JAAYKM01. The sequence continues at coordinate 6,392 of JAITWQ010000125.1, forward strand.
CCGCGCCTTTGACTGTTTGGTTGATTTTGCCCATGGTCATTACGAATCCCTTGTCTCCAGTGCCGATATGGAGCGGGTCGGCCATTATTTCGCGGAAAATGTTACGGCCAGAGCCGTTCTTTTGCAATATGTAACCCGCATGATGTTAACCAGAAAAAAGGGGCGTCTCGTTTATGTTTCCTCTTCTGCGGCAGAGCGTCCTGCCGCCGGTCAGGGATTTTACGGAGCGGCCAAGCGCGCTTCGGAGGCTTTGTATCAAAATTGCGGTTTGGAGCTGGGCAAGCGGGGTATCACCGCCGCAATTTTGCGGATAGGTTATGTGGATGCGGGCCGGGGACGGGTTTTTTTGCGGGAGAAACCGGAGGCGATCAAACAAATTCCCGTGGAGCGCCCTTTGACAGTGCAGGAGGTAGCAGAGGCCATTTTATTTCTTCTCTCTCCCGGCGCGTATGGAATCAATGCTTCT
>JAITWQ010000192.1 GCA_031285215.1 Syntrophobacterales bacterium
TTCGGCTACTATCTTTTGTACCAGAGAACATCCGGCCATGGACGCGAAGAAATTTAAACGGATATTTGAAGAGAGGTTGTTTTGGCAGAATTATGCCCGGTTAACGAACAGGGCCAAACCAAGCCGGCTGATGTTTTGGTTTTCTCATAGATAGAGGTCAGGTGGGCTTTGACGGTTCGTTCCGTAATGCGGAGTTCCGCAGCAATATCCAGATTGGACTGACCTTTGGCCACACCAGCGGCGATTCTCCGTTCCGCCTTGGTCAGCATATTCAGGCGATCATTATCCCGGGCGGAGACATTTCCGGCCCTGCTGTAGCTTTCCTGGATCAGGCGTTGAATGATCTGACGCCCCAGCCAGACACCGCCGGAAGAGATAACGCGAATGGCCTCCAGAAGGCGGACAGGCAGCATATATGTATTGCCGTATCCGACAATGCCCAGCTTCAGATACAAAAGCCCTTCTTCTTCACTGGGCTGATCGGCAAGGATAAAAAATTTATTTTGGCGAGAGGTCTGCGTAAGTTCACGAAACACTTTTTCATCAATCAGGAGACGATGCAAAAGGACAAGATCATATATTTGACCGGCGCATTTGCCCTGCAACTCCCTCATCGTTGCCGCCGTATCAAGGGAATTGCCCTTCTTCAGCAGGTCCTGCCACCGCGCTAACACTGATGGGTTCGCACTTCCCAGAAGAATGTTCATTATCGCTCCCTTAACGCGTTGGCCTTTGCCTTCAAAACGGGCTTCAAAATATAAGACATGATTGACTTTTTCCCCGTCAGAATATCTACCGTCGCCACCATACCGGGAATGATGGGCAGAGGACTGGAATCCGTCCCTAAATGACCTTTGTCCGTGCGCAGACGAACCAGATAAAAGCTGTTGCCCTTTTCATCGGTAATACTGTCCGCGCTGATATGCTCAAGAATCGCCTTCATGCTGCCGTAGATGGTGTAATCATAAGCGGTAAACTTGACGTTGGCCTGCTGTTTGGGCCGCAGAAAGGCAATATCCGACGGTTTGATCATGGCTTCGACGACGAGATTGTCTTCTTTGGGAACGATTTCTACAATATTCATTCCCGGCTGCACCACCCCGCCCACCGTATTAATCATGAGGCGGTTAACGGTGCCGTCCATGGGGGAGCGAACAGATGTCCTGTCCAAACGATCCTTGAGGGCCACGGAAGAACTGGAAGATTCGTCAACCTTGGCCAAAACCTCATTCAACTCCGCCTTGGAGCGGTTGGCAAAATTCAGCCTGGCCTCCTTAATCGCTACCATACTTTCTTCATGCCGGGACTGGGCGCGGGGAATTTCATGGCGTATGCTTTCGATTTCTCCCTGCTTTTGGCTGGCCTCCCGTTCCATGCGCAGAATCTCCACATCAGAAACAGCGCCCTGGGCAACGAGGGGTTTCGTCAGCTTCAGTTCCTGCTGCAGCAGAGCATAGGTTCGCCTCAGTTCTTCAAGTCTGGACTTTAATTCCTGAAGCTCAATATTGCGCTGGTTGGCCTGCATATTTTTTATCGACAGACTGGATTCCAGCTCGTGCATGCGGGATCGATAAAGCTGCTGCTCCAATTCCCCGATTTCCGGCTTCTCCTGCGTGACCTCTTCGGGAACTTTAAAGGAAACGCCCTGGGCCTCCGCCTGTAAACGGGCTAATTTAGCTCTATCGGCCAAATATTTGACACGATTTTCCTGAAAAGACGAGGCAAAACGGGTATCGTCAATTTTCAAAAGTAGCTGGTCCTTTTTAACCTCATCGCCAACTTGGACAAGAATCTCCGAAACAATGCCGCCTTCCAGATTCTGAACGATCTGGATATGACTGGAGGGAATAACCTTTCCTTCACCCCGTGTGGTTTCCTCTACCTGTGAAAAAGAGGCCCAAATAATGAAAACAAAGAAAAAAACCAGGGTTGCGTAGAGGATCAGGCGGCCGCCGCGGGGGGTTTGAGACAGAATGGAATCGCGCACATCAGTCTCAAAATCAGGGGTATCCTGCGATATGCGGCGAAAAATCTCATTGATTCTTTTTGGTTTTTTTTCTGATTCAGACACGTTTCTCTTCTCCTGCTTAAGCGTTTAACTGGCCCTTTCTCATTGCTTCCAAAACAAAGGCCTTGGGCCCATCCGCAACGATGGTGCCATTGTCAATCACAATAAGGCGGTCAACCATATCCAGAAGGGACGCCCTGTGGGTAATCAAAACAAGCGTTTTCGGCTTCATCAGTTTGGCAAGATTATTACGGATCATAATTTCCGAGCGATTGTCCATATTACTTGTCGGCTCGTCAAGTATCAGCACCGGCGGATCCAAAAGAAGTGCCCGTGCCAGCACAATACTCTGGCGCTGGCCGCCGGAAAGGCCGCGGCCAAATTCCCCCACCTCCATATCAAACCCTTTGGAATGTCTGGCAATAAAATTGCTGACCCCGGCTATGGCGGAGGCGCGTAAAACCGTATGATCATCAATCTCATGGGTGCCCATGGTCACATTATCGCGAACCGTTCCCTTGAAGAGGGTAATGTCCTGGGGAACATAACCAATAAAATGCCGCAGTTCCGCCGGATCAATCTGGCGAATATCCGTGCCGTCCATGGTGACCATACCGTTGGTCGGTTCAAAAACACCCATCATCAATTTTCCCCAAGTGGTTTTGCCGGAACCGACGGGGCCAATAATGCCCACTTTTTCACCCGCATTAATCTGGAGGGTAATGTTATTAAGGACATGATTT
>JAITWQ010000194.1 GCA_031285215.1 Syntrophobacterales bacterium
CTCAATTGGTTAAATATGGCGAAACGGCAAAATACATGATTTGTAACCTTGGCGATTAAAATATTTACCGGAAAAACATATTGATTGAAATAATAGAGTTGAAAAAAGATATGCAAAAATGAAAGAACAAACGAAGCATTGAGTACGTTATGGGAGCAAAAGGAAAATGAATACATTGTCGGCATATCTCAGGGATGAAAGGTCAGAAAAACGAAAAGGCGGCTTATATCATAAAACTCAGATCAATCTGGCTTACAATTCAAACCGCATCGAAGGCAGCAAACTGACCGAAGAACAAACGCGTTGCATTTTTGAAACCCGTACAATCGGTTTTAAAGATCAAGAAGCTGTTCCCGTAGATGACATTATCGAAACGTCAAACCACTTCGTTGCTTTTGATTATTTGCTTGATACAATCGATCTGCCTCTTTCAAACGAAGTGATTCAGGAGTTTCACCGGCTCTTGAAAACAAGCACTTCCGATGCTTCAAAATCGTGGTTTAAGACAGGCGAATGGAAAAAACTGCCCAACGAAGTCGGCGGAACAAAAACCACCCTGCCTCTCAATGTAGAACGCGACATGAACAAACTCAACAATTGGTACAATTCCCTCTCCGAAATTGAATTTGAAAACATTATAGAATACCATTATCGTTTTGAAAAAATTCACCCGTTTCAGGACGGAAACGGAAGAGTCGGCCGGTTGGTTATGTTTCGAGAATGTCTGAGAAGCAATATCATTCCATTCATTATTGATGACAATCACAAACAATTTTACTATCGGGGGCTGAGAGAATTTTCAAGCGTCAGAGGGTATTTAATAGACACTTGTCTGTCCGCTCAAGACACATACAAAGAGTGGGTCAGATATTTTTATGAAGATTTGTTGAAATAGAAAAATTATTCATATATTTGCAAATCGCAACCGCCATTACGGTAATGACGATTGCGATAAATAACGAAACAAGATAGAGTATGAGATTCTACGACAGAACTTCCGAGATAGCCGCTTTACAGCAGATTGAGCAAACATCGGCGGAGAGCGCACAAATGACCATGATGGTCGGGCGCAGGCGCGTGGGCAAAACCACGTTGCTTAAAAATGCCTTTAAGTCCACGCCTGTTTTATATTTCTTTGTTGCCAGGAAAAACGAGGTGTTGCTTTGCGAGGAGTTTTCACAGGAAATAAGCAACGGGCTGGGTATTCCCGTTGGCAGCTATGCAAGTTTCGCCGAACTATTCCGTGCTGTCATGCAATTATCCTTGCGCATGAATTTCACTCTTATAATAGACGAATTTCAAGAGTTTAGAAATATAAACTCGTCCGTATTCAGCGATATGCAGAATATATGGGATTCCGCAAAAGACAACAGTAAGATCAATCTCGTGCTTTGCGGTTCTATTTATTCCATGATGAAACGCATATTTGAGAATTCAAAGGAACCTCTTTTTGGCAGGATTACGGCGAGGATGATAGTTAAGCCTTTCGCTACAGATACCATCAAGGAGATAGTGTCGGATCATAATCCCAAGTACTCTAACGAAGATTTGCTTGCTTTTTATATGGTGACGGGCGGGGTTGCCAAATATATTGAGCACTTAGTAAATAAAAAGGCATTTACCAGTAAGGCCATTTTGGGCGCCATCTTTCAAGAAGGTTCATCTTTTATAGATGAAGGCAGGAACGTGCTGATAGATGAGTTTGGAAAGGATTACGGCAACTATTTCTCTATCCTGTCTCTGATCGCATCGTCGAAATCGGAACGTGGACAGATTGAAGGAATTTTAAATATGGATGTAGGCGGCCATCTTGAACGGCTCGAAAAAGAGTACGACATCATTAAACGCAATCGCCCCTTTGGAGCGAAGGAGGGCAGCCGTTCGATTAAGTATAAAATCGAGGACAACTTCTTAAATTTCTGGTTCCGGTTCATATACAAGTATCGTAGTGCGGTTGAAATTGGCAACCTTGATTATGTCCGTAATATCGTGGAACGCGATTATGAGACATATAGCGGGATCATTCTCGAAAAATATTTCCGCACTGTGATGACTGAGTCTAAGGAATTTTCCGACATTCAGGGTTATTGGAATTCCAAAGGTGAGAACGAGATAGATATTGTAGCCATTAATGATGTGGAAAAAAGGTTGGTATTTTGCGAAGTAAAACGTAATCTCCGGCGCATAAACCTCAAAGAATTAGAAAATAAATCACAGGGTATTGTTTTGGGATATCCCAAATTTTCGGTTGTGTACAAGGGACTTTCACTTGATAATATGTAATTCTCATATCGCAACGGATTAGTCAGGTCGGTGAAGCGCTACCGTAGTAAGCGCCGAAACCTTGCGAAAGTGGAGATGCCAGCAAATGACTGATAAACACGAGATTATATTTACAGAACAGCGCACGGCTGGCTTGCATCACGTCTTTCCCGCTTCGCGCAGCTCCTCAGCAGAAATAACCACCGGCTTGCCATCACGCACAACCACGATTCCGGTATTGGTCTGAATAGCAATTTGCCGCGCCAACTGCGCGGCGCGCTGCATCGCTGCCAGCGAGGCGCGTTGATCGGGGTTCTTGGCTTTGGAAATGTCTTGCTTGGTCATTGCTTTTCACCCCATTCCAGCAACACGGGCACATCACCCATGTTGTCGTACAAAGTCCAGTCATCAACCAAAATACGGTAATGATGCTGGAAATTTTCCATCCCTGCGGTAAAGCGGCGACGGATCCCGGCCTCCGGAATGTCGTGGCCGCCTTGCCGTACCCGCGTCGTCCCCTGATTAATCCGCCCCCTTCCGCTGTTCCTGTCAAGCGACTGGTGCGGCCTGGGTGCACGACATGAAAGTTCTGCCATGGGAACGCGGGAGTCCCGCCCGCCCGTTCTTAATAAAAAACCGATGGAACGCGGGCTTTTGCCCGCAATTTATTGAAAGGGCAGGCGAGGACGCCCTGCCCATTCCCCATAAAATAGTACTGAACAAATTATGGTGCATCGTTCACACTTTGCCCTATGGAGACACAGAATCAAATCAAGCGCATTTTATCTACGCCTGAGGCGGT
>JAITWQ010000214.1 GCA_031285215.1 Syntrophobacterales bacterium
CGGCTTTTCCGGCATCCTCCATGTGGTATGACAGGATATCGGTACACAATTTGATGGACAACGACCCGGCCCGGTCAACGGCGCCGAAAACCAGGGGATGAATATACTGGTACAAGTCGTGGTACGGATTGGTTTGTACATTTTCCCTGTTCCACAAGTTCAATACGCGGGAAAGCTCGTCCTGGCTGACGCTTACCAGAACATTATCCTTATCAACGGGCGACAGGTCGTGGGTAATTGATGTGTCCACGGCGCTCAGATACGCCAGGGGGCCCATCATAATCTCATCGGCGCCCAACGCCAGCATTGTGGCTGCGGATGCACATTCGCCCTGAATGATGGCGACTAATTCGCGGGTATGCTGCCGCAGCAGGTTAATCATCCGCAGGGACGCCTTACCGTCGCCTCCGTCTGACTTGATAAACAGGTATATCTTATCCTGAATTTCCCAATCTTTAATGATTTCAAAAAAGGCGCTGACATCATTTTGGCAAATACTGCCATTGACGGAGTTCCAGTAGGAAAGGATTTTGACCCGTTCCTTTTTTTCTATTTTTTTGATGATTTGTTGTGTCTGCCGGAAGAGGACGGGGGGCTTATTAATTGTTTTCTTTTTTGCAATCATTCAGGTTTAACTCCCTTATCAATCGTTTATTTAATTTCCATATCCTTTCATACAACATTTTTATCCCGTAATAAAGCTCCGCCGCGAAAAAATGTTTTTCCCTTTTTATTGCATTTTTAAATTATTGCGCACAGCCCGGCAGAAAAATGTTCCTGCCGGGGCACATGCCGCAGTGTACGCTGTAAACGTCCCTTTTCAGTTCAGTTCTTCATAGAATTCAATACGTTCTCCCGCCGGCCCCCGGCAGAAGGCAATTTTAATATCTCCGGGCGGATTATTGAACTGGGGAACAAAATCGGGGGTGGCTGTTTCAAAGGCAATGCCTTTCTTAGCAAGGGCGGCCATGATTTCATCAATGTTTTTACACAAAATGGTAAGATGGTTGCAAGTTCCCATGGCCCCTGCGGTGATTTTTTCTGTGTCCCTGTGAGGCACCAGAAGTTCAATGGTCATATTTCCCTTTTTAAGAAAGGTAATGTTGACGCTGTGGGGTTCAGGAACATCAACATTATAGGTGACCTCGAAATCAAGAAGGTCACGGTAGAATTCCAGCGACGCTTTCCGATCCGGACTGAAAATGCCGATGTGGGCGAGACCAAGAAGATTATCTTTCATCAGGAAAATTCCTTTCTTATGCTTTGCGGGAGCATCCCTTCCTGCGATACTCCCGCGTTTGCCTGTCATTCGTAACAGCGTTTTATCCGATGTCGTTTTGTGTTTCCGTCATCAGGTCGTTCAGGCTGGCGTGTTTCATTTTCAGCCGGGACCTTCTTACGGTTTCCGGAGAAACATTGGTGACATCCGTTACATCCTCGAATACCGTTCCCAGATCACCCCTGTTTTTCATCAGTTCCAAAGCCGCGTCTTTGTTGTACGGTATGAGCTGCCGTTTAGGATCCTGCGGTTTTACGATAAAAGCGGGCTTGGTGGCGCTTGGATCGGGCATTTCCTCCAGTTGGCGCTGATTACCGTATTTGGCGATCATTTCTTCCAGGGGGCCGAAATCAAAAGCCCGCAGAGGACAGGACAAGACGCAAATGGGTTTTTCACCTCGCTCCAGACGGTCAATACAGAGGGTGCATTTGCTCATTTTTGTACCCGGCGCTTCGGAAGCAAATTTGGGAGCGCCATAGGGACATGCCACGGCGCATCGCCTTGTGCCTTTGCACTTTTGCTTATCAATAAGGACAGCGCCGTATTTTTCCTCTTTTATAATGGCATTGTTGGGACAGGATTTCAGGCAAACCGGATTTTCGCAATGGCCGCAGCTGAAAGCCAGATGATGAACGCGCAGGTCGGGAAAGGTTCCCTTTTCCCATTCATATACGGTCATCCATTTTTCCGGTCCGGGTTCAATGCCGTTCCAGTCCTTACAGGCCACGCTACAGGCATGGCATGAATAACATCTGCTCTGATCAAAGAATATCGCATATTGTGCCATTATTCTTCACCTCCAAATTTCTTTACTTCAACAAGGCCAGACGTCAGTAAGGCGTTGACCACGTGGGGTAGATGCTTATCGCCGATCAAAAAGTTGACCGCGCCGCGCATATCAATACCGTATTTCATCCGTTTGGTTTTTACCGCGTTGGGTTTGTACCAAGCGCCAAAATGGATGGCCGTGGTGCCGGGCATCACCTTGGATGTTACGTAGGCGTTAAGAATCATCTCCCCATATTCATTATAGACGATTACTTTATCGTTATCCTTTATTTCCCTCGCCCCGGCGTCTGACGGGTTCAGCCATACCCGATGCTGATAGCAGTCGCGCAGCAGGGGATTCGGATCATTACAGGAGAGCATCCGGTACAGGGAAACGGGAGTCACCATAGACAGGGGATAGCGCCTCACCCGCGGATGGTAGAAGCTGTCATAGGCCGGTTCGTTCATGTAGCTGGGCTGCCAGCGGGGAATGGGATCCACTTTGCCGCCGAATTCCTTCGTCATGACATGGCCTGTTTCCACGAATTTTGAAGAAAATTCGATTTTACCCGACATGGTTTTGAAGGGATTGCCCCCTTCCGCAATCGGGCTTTTAAAGGGATAGTATGGTTCATCAATGGGTATGCGGACGATGGGGTCTTTGAGGAATTCTTCCCATGGTTTGGGGATGATTCCCAAAGCCTTCAGCTGCCCGTCCTCATCTTTGGCCCACCGTTCATAACCTTCACGGTATATCTTTTCCACCTCTTCATCCCATTTATCATGGGGGACGTCCTTCAGGCGGGGATTGTATTTATTCACGACGCCAAGACGCTTGGCCAGTTCCGTATTGATCCACTCGATGGGACGTACATCTTCGGGGGGATTAATCGATTTGCCGCAGTACATGAAATAATTGCGCATACCGGAGGGACCCATGATAAAGCGCTGCTGCCCCAGCAGGAAAGGATCCGTTGATTCAAACTGGTGCAGAGGCGCGGGCAGAACAATGTCCATCCATTCGACGGTCGGCGCCGTCGTATGCCACGCCAGGCCGCAGGTGAAAAAGACCTTTGACGCCGCTTCAAAACGCTTATTCACGTCCTGATGGCTCAAAAGCTGGTTGTTCCCGTAAAAGATGAACTGAATGTTGGGCAGGGGACTGTCAGGGGGACAACCGATGGCAGCGCGGAATTCCTGTTCCGTGGCTTCTCCGTTCTCATATTTTTCCCGCATGATAACGACTTCGGCTGTTTTGTTGTTCTGAAAGCAAACGGGCGCGAAGTATTCCATGGGCGCCCGCTGGAAATCAGCTAAGGGCATGGGTATCCGCGGCGGCGTTACCAGTGTCGCTCCCGATTCGCATCCTCCGGGGACGGACAGATTGCCCGTCATGGACTGGAGGATCATGGCCATTGAGGCCACGTAATCACCCAGGTGGCGCTTGGTGACGGAGTAATGGCATTGCAGATGCACAGGGCCGCTGGCGGCGTACAAGCGGGCAAAGGCGCGAATGGTTTCCGCGGGAACGGCGCATATTTTTTCCGCCCACTCCGGATTTTTAATCTCGCCGTCTTCTCCTCCCATGAGATAGTTCTTTAATTTCTCAAATCCGTCCATATCAACGTATTTGTTTACATAATCTTTGTTCCAGAGTTCCTCTTCGTAAATAACCTGGGCCACAGCTAAAAGCATGGCGAGATCCGTGCCGGGGCGAATGGGAATCCACTGATCGGCCAGTATTTCCGCGCTCCCCGTATAGCGCGGGTCTATGCAGATTACGGGTGTGCCTTTTTCTTTGGCAAGTTTGATGTAGTAAGGTACGCTGCCGTGCCATCCAACGACGGGATCAAAGCCCCAGAGGACAATTAGTTTGGAATTTAAGAGGTCCGGCGCTTCAAATCCGACACACGTGTTTTCCTCTCTGGTAATCAGAGATTTGACAAGATCAAACCCCAGATGGATCTGTTCCCCCAAGGTGCTTCCCGATGTTGACTGATCTCCCCAGGAGGCCAGTCCCGCGTGAATATAGGTGCCAAATGGCAGGGCCGATGTTTTAAAAAAGGAAAGATGGGTGTGGAAAATGCTGTAAGGACCAAAACGGTTAATTGTTTCCGTCATTTTGGCGGCAATGGTATCAAGGGCCTCTTCCCAGCTTATTTCCACAAAATATCCGTTTCCGTAACCGCGCCCGCCGATACGCTTCAAAGGTTTGGTGATGCGGGTCGGAGCTGATATTTCTTTTTTCCAGGCATGTCCCATAACGCAGGGCCGTTGCTGTACCATGCCCTGTTTGATGAGGTCATCCGCGATGTCTTCCCTGGCCTCGCCGGGATTGACATTATCGCCCGGTTCGACAGCCACCAGTTTTCCGTCTTTGGATCGTGTGCGTAAAATACAAATCGCATCCCAGCACCCATTCTGCATACAGGTGGTGTAGCATATTTTTTCATCTTCATGCCTCTGCACCAGGTCGGAAATGATTTGTTCTTTGCTCATTTTCGTTATTTGCCCCTTTCTGTTGTTTTTACTCCTGCGAAATTTATTTATGCTCCCCCTATTATTATAAACAGAAGGAGCATGGTTTACGAAACAATCACCGGTTATCTGATCAGAGGTTTACCAAGATACATCACTTCCCGTCCGAATACGGCATTGACGACAAAAGCACCTCCCAGATACAGGAAAACAAGGCCGGTTAAGCCATGGGCGTAGCCGGATACGGGTAACCACGTAGCGGGAGAAAGCATGCCAAGATTGACAAAAACGATAATGGGAAAAGCGACGTTAAGAGGCATAAGCCCCAGTGACATGACAACAGGATAGAGTTTCAGGATGGCCGGCGTCCAAAGGAGAATGGACATCCAGATGGTAATCCATGTA
>JAITWQ010000010.1 GCA_031285215.1 Syntrophobacterales bacterium
TCCGTGTTCTTCCAACATCCGCTGGTCAGTCATTTCGCTGATAAAATCTTTTTTCTTCGGAGCGTCCTTAATCGCGGCCTTAAGTTCTGCGATGGATTTAAATTCTGCGGCCTCGGCTATGGCGGCTTCTTTAATTGCCCGCGCCTCCCGTATTCTTGAGTTATATACGGCCCTTGACTTCACTTTGCAGTTTCTTGAGATATTTATCCTTCGCGCCGGAAAGCCATTTCATCTGTCTAATGGTTCTGGCGCGATCCATGCTCAGCTGCCTTTCTGATTCACTTTGGCAAGAATCTCATCCTTTTGTCTCGTTCATGCCCAGTTTGGTCATTTTTTTCTGAAACGTATTGCGGTTAACGCCGAGATAGGCGGCGGCGGCGGTCTTTACTCTTCCCGAACGTTCCAGTGCTATTTTGAAGATACTCCGGTCAACCATGGCCAAAACATCTTCATAGAGTGTGCTTTTACTGTCTCCTTGCGGTTCAAGAAGAGTCAAAATGTTTTCCAGATCTTTGTGCAGAACATTTTCCATAATCGCTTCCGGCGATTCTTCGTCCTCCCTTTTCATTTCCAATTCCCCCCTTTTTCCCCTTGCAGACAAAGTGTTTTTTTGCTTGTTGTTTCAGCTTAGACGATGCGAAGCAGTTTCAGCGCGATCAGCGCCAGAAGTACGATGGCGGCCAGGCAGACAGAACAGACGTCGCCCCGGCCATTGACGGGTTCTTCCATATATTTTCCCACCGCCTCGTCCACGAATTCGGGGGAAATACGGCTTGTCACATTTCGGACTAAATCCGTAAAGTTTCCATACGAACTGGAAAGAATATGAAATCCGCGGCCCGTTGTCAGAATAAGATAGCACTTACGGCGAAAGGTCATCATCCCTGCCTGTTGAACCATATCCCAGGGTATTTCCCTCGGTTTCATAAATTTCCTGATGACCAGTCCCTGCGGCCCCACTGTTACGGAGCGGCTGAAACGTTCCAGCAGCACACCGGCGGAGGCGCATAAAGTGACGCCCAGAACAATTAATTCCGCATCGGAAGGGCCATAGTAAAGAGACAGTCCCAGGAGGATGACAAGAAGACAAATGACCATGCAAAGGGAAATTAAAAAAGACCGTTTGATTGTGTAGCGATGTGAATCCATGGTTTCCCTTCCGAAAAAATCACTCCTGCGGTTCCGCTTTCCGCTCAAAAAGGCCGCTCTTGCCACCCGATTTTTTTACCAGCATGACGTCGGTCATGATCATGTTCTTGTCCACGGCCTTGCACATATCATAGATGGTAAGCCCCGCAACGGTAACGGCGGTGAGGGCCTCCATTTCCACTCCCGTTTTCCCCACAAGGCGCGCCTGACCCTCAATCAGAATTTCACCTTTTTCCTCATGAGCGGAAAAATTGATGGCAATATGGGTCAGCTCCAGAGGATGGCACATGGGGATCAATTCTCCCGTTTTTTTGGCGGCCATGACGCCGGCGACACGGGCAACGCCGAAAACATCCCCTTTGGGTACATTACCTTCCTGAATGAGGGCAAGGGTTTGGGGAGACATGATGATTCTGGCGCGGGCGACGGCCTCCCTTACGGAAGGTTCCTTGAGGGTGACATCAACCATCTGCGCCCGTCCTTTTTCGTCCAGATGGGATAAGACAGATCCATTCATATGGCCTTCCTTTCCGGAAAATGAGTTTTGCAAATACCGGTTTTAGTAGCACAGGTAATAAGGAGCGTCAAGGCAGGTTTATCGGGACAAATTTAACGGGCGTATTTTTCACTTTTCTCCCGGATATCGTCCCGCAATCGGTGCAAACATTTGACTTTGAGAGTAATTTCATGCAGTATGTAAAGATGTTTCTAAAAAATCACTGTCCACAGGAGAGTTTAACCACATGGCCGAAGACATTCTGAACTTTAATATAGAAAATTTAGGGGAAAGGTCTATTCCCTCGCCCGTTCTGACCAACAAATTCACCCACGATCATAAGCGAGTCCTCTTTAATACGGGGCTGGAAACCTACAACGCCTTCACAACGGCAGAGGGTACGCCCCTGTCCCTTGAAGTAGCAGGCCCCAGAGACCGGATCTTCTTTGACCACGCAACCACCAAAGCCGCCATTGTGACCTGCGGCGGGCTTTGCCCCGGTATTAACGACGTGATCCGGGCCATTGTCATGGGACTTACCCACCGCTACGGCGTAAAAAACTGTATCGGTATCCGCTACGGCTTTCAGGGCCTGATTCCCAAATATGGTCATGACATCTTGCCCTTAGCGCCGGAAAACGTTCTGGACATTCATACCCTGGGCGGCAGTTTTCTTTCCTCTTCCCGGGGCAAGCAGGATGTCGGCGAAATGGTCAACACGCTGAAAAGAATGAATGTGGACATTCTCTTCTGCATCGGCGGCGACGGCAGTATGCGGGCCGCAGGCCTCATCACCGAGGAAATTCTGCGCCGCAAACTGAATATAAGCGTCATCGGCATTCCCAAAACCATTGACAACGATTTAAACCTGATTGAAAAAACATTTGGCTTTGATACGGCCATCTCCGAGGCGATTAAAGCTATTCAGTCCGCCCATGTCGAGGCCAAAGGAGCGCCCATGGGAATCGGCCTTGTCAAGCTCATGGGGCGGCAATCGGGTCATATCGCCGCCGGGGCGGCACTGGCTCAAAACGACGTGAATATTGTCCTCATCCCGGAAGTGCCCTTTGACCTGGAAGGGGAGAAAGGCCTCTTAAAAACCCTGGAAAGGCGCATGGCCAAAAGAAAACATTGCGTCATTCTGGTTGCGGAAGGAGCGGGGCAGGAGCTGATGCAGACCGGCAGCCAGCCCGTGGAAACGGACGCCTCCGGCAATCCCCGTCTGCTGGACATCGGTATTTTTCTCCGTAAGAAAATCGAAGAACATTTCAAGAAAATCGGCGAAGAGATTAACCTGAAATACATTGATCCCAGCTATATGATCCGCAGCGTCAGGGCAAATGCGGGTGACAGCATCTATTGCGGCGCTCTTGGGCTTTACGCGGTACACGCGGGTATGGCGGGCAAGACAGGAATGCTTGTCGGATTATCAAGGGACGAATACGTCCATATCCCCCTGAAAATGGTCACCTTCGGCAAAAAGGTCGAACCGGACGGTAATTTGTGGCAGCGGGTGCTGGAACAAACGGGCCAGCCCAACATGAAGAACGATGAATAAAGTGCTTGCAATTTGAGAATAAATCCTTTAGAGAACCACCCACTGAATTGAAAACAGAGGTTATATCATGTCCAGAATATGTGAAGTTTGCGGTAAAAAACCCATTGTGGGTAATAATGTGAGTCATGCGAACAACAAGACAAAGAAGGTTTGGCATCCCAACCTTCAGAAGTTGCGCTGTATTGATAAAAAGACCGGTTCCGTGACCAGAATGAAGGTTTGCACCCGTTGTCTGCGCTCCGGGGCCGTTACAAAGGCTCTATAATTTCCCGGCAGTAAGGCGATTCCATCAACGCCTGCACGACGACCTCGCGAAGGTAGTCTGTGGGGTCGCCGATCAGGGCCAGGCCTTTTTCCACGATAATCCCCATTCCTTCGCAAGACCGTCCGTCATCCGTTGCTTTAATTTCGCCCATCCTTTCCGCGTAATATTGGATTCTGTCATCAGCGTCGGCAGAGAGAATCAGGTGATCCGTTTCGTAAAATTTCATCACCTGCTGAAGCGCAGACCGGATCATCTTCCCATTGATTCCCTCAAAGAGCCATAATAATATTTCCGCAAATCCGGTGAAAGATCCGGCGCTTGCCTGTCCAATCCCCTGACCAAACAGAGTCACCAGTTCCTTCCCTTCCTTACTTTTGCGGAGATAGATATCCACTCCCAATTCGATGATCATATGGGAATAATAAACGGCTTCATTATACCCCATGGCAATGCCCCTCGTCGCGCAATATTCCCTGATCGGTTCTATCAGGGGGCGTCCCGTGACATAGGCATATCCCTGGGCATGGACGTTAAACGTCCGCACTGCCTCTTCACGAATCTGCCCATTATGTACAGCTCCATCTCCTGGTGGATGATTTTGCCCATTATGGCCAGATTCGTGAAGAGGCGGTACGTACATTTAACGCCAATGTTCAGGGATACGCCTATGTTATGGGGCGCTCCTTAATAGAGCCGATCATGGAATATTGTGCGATGAGGGACATTGCCATGGGGTATAATGAAGC
>JAITWQ010000012.1 GCA_031285215.1 Syntrophobacterales bacterium
GAGGATACGGGCGGTAAAGTTGATGTCTTTGTGGCCGGTATAGGCACTGGTGGTACAATTACCGGAGCGGGAGAGTTCCTGAAAACAAAAAACCCGGCCTTACAAATAATAGCGGTCGAGCCTTTCGACTCCCCGATACTATCCGGTGGACACGCAGCCTCACATAAAATTCAGGGCATCGGAGCGGGCTTTGTACCGGATATTCTCAATACGGGTATATATGACGAGATCATTACAGTGAAAATTGAGGATGCGTATCACGTCAGTCGTGAAATTGCGCGTACCGATGGACTGCTTGCCGGTATTTCTTCCGGCGCTGCGGTATGGGCGGCAACGCAAGCAGCACTGCGCCCGGAAAGCAAGGGCAAAAATATTGTAGTTATTCTGCCAGACAACGGCGAACGCTACCTGTCCACTCCGCTTTTTGATAAGGGTTGAGCAAAAATGCCCGGCCATATTATGTCAAAAATGAAAAGTTTCCAGAAACAAGCGCTGCCCGACTGGTTGCGGACACTTTTGGAAATCAAAAAGTTCAACAAAAACAACAAAAGTTGCCTCCTGCTATCTTTTGTGTTGAATTGGTACGTACCAGGAGTTATATTCGCAATCAGCAGGTCTGCGGTCAGAAGCGGAAGACCCAACAAAATAAAAAGGACATTATAATGGAAGAAGATGCAAAATCATGTGGTGGATGCGCCGGGACCGGTCCCAGTAAATTTCAGGAAATGGTCGAACAGGAAGA
This sequence comes from Syntrophobacterales bacterium, assembly GCA_031285215.1. Classification (GTDB taxonomy): domain Bacteria; phylum Desulfobacterota; class Syntrophia; order Syntrophales; family JAAYKM01; genus JAAYKM01. The sequence continues at coordinate 743 of JAITWQ010000012.1, forward strand.
GCTTAAAGACCGCATGGGGAAGATTAAGCATAAGATTTTGGTCATGTCAGGAAAAGGAGGCGTTGGTAAAAGCACAATTGCCGCAAATCTTGCGGTCGCCTTGTCAAAGACGGGAAAAGCCGTGGGATTGCTTGATGTGGATTTTCATGGGCCGAGTATTCCCACTCTTCTCCGTTTGGAGGGCAAACCCGTTTATCAGACGGAAGAAGGATTCATTCCCGTTGAGTCTTCTTTGGGCATGAAGGTGATGTCCGTTGGGTTCTTTTTGCGTGATCAGGATGATGCCGTTGTTTGGCGCGGGCCGATGAAAATAGGTTTTCTCAAGCAGCTTCTGAAAGATGTGCTTTGGGGAGAACAGGATTATCTTGTCATTGATTTCCCTCCCGGCACGGGGGATGAACCATTGTCTATTACCCAAATGATACCGGAGTGTGATGGCGCTGTTATTGTGACCACCCCTCAAAATCTCGCCTTGAACGATGTGAGAAAATCCATCAATTTTTGCCGCAGGGTTAATATTCCCATATTGGGCGTTATTGAAAATTTGAGTGGTTTTGTTTGTCCTCATTGCCAGAGTGTGGTGGATCTGTTCAAAAAAGGCGGGGGAGAGGATATGGCCAGAAAAATGGAAGTTCCTTTCCTGGGGAGAATCCCCATTGACCCGCGTATTGTAGAGGCCTCCGATTCCGGGGAACCATACGTCAGCGCCTGTGATAACGCGGAAGGCGCGGTCATTTTGGGCAAAATTGCAAAGCATATCATGGATACGGTGGAGACAAAATCCTGAACTTGCGGAGCGGGTGCAGAACGTTTTGCAAATCTTCTGCACCGGTTCTGATCTATAGGATTGCCGCACCAAATAAGCATTGCCAAACAAGGTAATATACTATACGACCAGAAGAATTTTAACCGGAGAAACAATATATATTGTTGTGATGATCAAGCGAAGAATAAAATTTATTATAAGCGTTTTTTTGTTCGTGTGCTGCGCGGCGGTTGCTTTTGACGCCTACGCCTGTGGGCAAGACTACGGATTGCATTGTAATACCGGGGTTGTTTTATCCGAAGCCGGCTACAATACTGGCTGCCCGTCTGATAACCATTCTCATACAAATCATTGTTGTGACTTCCACTGCTGTTTCCCCTTTTTTCACGACACATCGGTAAAATCTAATGAGATTCCCGCCGGGAAATTGATTATTAATTTTGGCAGAATTTCTGCATCTGACTTCCCATCCGGAATCAAACGGCCTCCACGTTCCTGATTTATTCCCTCTGATGTCTAATTGTAAAGGTTTCGCATATTATTTGTGAACCTGTTTGTTTAGACGCCAGCCCCTATTGCGCTGGCAGAAATCCCGCTTCGGATTGTCTGCCCACGATGAACTTGAATAAATAAGGAAAAAATCATGCGTCATTTACGGCAATGCCTGTTTATATTTTTAATTTCCCTTACCGTTAGCGCGGCTGGCGCGGCAGAAGTTTGCGAAATAAACAAAGCAGCGGATGTCATTGCCTGTGCTATTAAAAACCATCCGAACGTTGTGCAGGCGAAGGCGCAAGTTCCCATCGCATCAATAAATAAGGAGCTGTCCTCACGTTGGTTAAATCCCGAATTGGAAGGCGGGGCTGGATATACCAGAGAAGCGGATGAGAGCGGCCTTATCGGGGAAATTGCGGTTATGCAGACCATAGAAACATTGACAAAGCGAAATGCGCGGCGCACACAGGCGGATGCGGAATACGATCTTGCTTTTGCAGCGTCCGCTGAACAGAGGGAACAGGCGGCTGTACAAACGCTTTCTATCTTGAACCGCCTTCGCCAGATAGACAGGGAGCGGTACATGCTTGACGAAACGATAAAAATATTCTCCGCTGTCATAAAAAGATACAAAGCCCGTCCCGCGCTTTCGCCGGAAGACCGGGTGACCGCCGATTTATTCGGTTTTGTGCTGACCAACCATCGCATAGAAAAAAATCAGCTTGACGGTGAGGAAAAGGAGCTTGCCGGGAATTTGAAGACTATTTTAGCTCGTGATATTCCCGCGCTGCAAAAGTTTTTCCTGTACTCTCCAAAAGTTTGGCCGAAAATTGGCGCTGACAATGTGGAAAACAGCGCCGTTCTTACCAGGGAACAGGCTAATATAACGCAGGCAAGGGCGGCTTACCTTGAGGCGCAATCTTCTTCATTCAGCGGCTTCCGTATCGGACCATATATCCAAACAAAGCCCGGAGAGTTCGGGAAAATCGAAACCGGCGGGGTAAAGTTCACCATCCCGATACCAATTTACTCAAGCGCAAAACCGGCGCAAGCATGGCGTATGGCCGTATCTGCGGCGGAGTCCGGCTATGAGGCGAAAAAGCGGGAGCTTGAAAACAGCATAGATAACTTGAAGAGTAAATATGCCCTCGGCATCGCGGCGCTTGGTTCTTACAACGTCAAGGAGATAGAGAAGCACCAGGCAAGGACAAAAAAACTGTTCGGAGATGGCCGCGTCAGCGGGGCCTTGCTGATTGAATCGTACCGCCAGATGCTGGATAACGTGAGGATTTACCATCAATATGAAATGGAAACCCTGCAAGCGTTGTGGAGAATATACATCCTGCAAGGGAAGCTCCTTACAAACCTGGACGAGGTGTACGATGAAAAAATTTAGCTTGCTGATACTGGCAATGGTCATTTTTGCAGCAGCGGGGTTTCTGTTTTTCTTCGACCATCACGGCCACGATCACAACCATGGCCGCCACGACGGGCATAATCACGGGGATGACGAACACAGGGAAGATGACGTTAACGTGGAGTTATCGGAAGCCGCTATTGATAATTACGGCATCCGCACGCGCAGCATTGCCCCGGGCGCGACGATAACGCTTCCCCACGAAGCTGTGGTTGCGTCCAGGGATGAGTATTTCGTTTATGCGAGGGACGGCGTGGGATTTCGGGAAATCGAAGTCCACCCGGTAAAGATCGAAAAAAAATCCATAACGCTCGCTAATCCTGATCTTCACGGCGGCGAGGAAATCGTGATAAGCGGCGCCAGGTATCTCCGCATCGTTTTCCTGAAAATCAACAATCCGCATACCGGACACGTTCACTAGGAGAGGTTTTAAGTGGTAAATGGCATAATAAAATTATCAGTCCGTCATAAGGCCATTGTATTTTTTGTTACGGCGCTTCTTATCGTTTATGGCCTGTTCAGTTTCAAAACTCTGCCCATAGACGCTGTGCCGGACATCACGAACAATCAGGTACAGATCAACACCGCCGTTGCCGGTTGGTCGGCGGAAGAGATGGAAAAGGCGGTAACCTTTCCTGTTGAATCCGTTATGCGCGGCATACCGGACGCAAAGGAAATTCGTTCCCTTAGCCGCCACGGACTTTCGCAGATAACGGTAATTTTCGACGACAGGGTGGATATTTACCGCGCACGGCAGCTTGTTTCCGAACGGCTTTCCTATATCGCAGGTCTGCCGCCCGGCATAACGCCGCAACTCGGCCCCATCAGCACGGGGCTTGGCGAGATATACCATTATGTCCTGGAGTTCAAAGAAATTGCGGAAGAGCCGGAAGCGAGGTTCAAGCAGCTTGTCGAACTCCGCACCATGCAGAACTGGTTCGTAAAACCCCGGCTTGCCGGTGTTCAGGGGATTGCCGAGATAAATACCACGGGTGGCTTTGAGCGGCAAATACATATAGTCCCCGACCCAAGAAAACTTGCGCGCTATGGCATATCCTTCGCCGATATAAAAAGCGCGGTATTGGATTCCACACAAAATATAGGCGGCGGATATATCGAACAGGACGCGGAGCAATTCGTCGTACAGGCCGTCGGCTTCCTCAGAAGCGAAAACGATATATTAAACATACCCATAAAGAGTCTTCAAAACCTGCAAATCATAAGCATAAAGGACGTTGCCAGGGTTATGGCGGGCAAGGAAATCCGGCACGGGGAGGCAACGTATAACGGGAGGCCGGCACTGCTTGGCACTGTGATGATGATGACCGGTGAGAACAGCCGCGCAGTCGCAGAGCGAACGGACGCAAAGATAAAAGAAATAGCCGGAGATCTGCCGGATTCAATGGAAATCATACCGCTTTACAGCCGCTCCGACCTTGTGAACGCGACGATAAAGACGGTCTGGCAAAATGTTACCATGGGCGCGTTCCTTGTCATCATAGCCTTGTTCCTCCTTGTCGGAAACATTCGCGCGGCGTTTATCACGGCCCTCACCATACCGCTGGCGCTTTTAATGACGATAATCGGCATGAAGCATTTGGGCATATCCGGCAACCTTATGAGTCTTGGCGCGCTTGATTTGGGCCTTATCATTGATGGCGTGGTTATAGTTGTTGACCATTGTATGCGAAAGATAAAGGCAAAACTTGGGTCCAGAAAATCCATCCCGGCGGAAGAGATGGACAACATTGTCATAGAAGCCACAACCGAAATCAGAAAGGCCGCCGGTTTCGGCCAGCTTATCCTTATCGTTGTGTTTCTGCCTTTATTTGCCCTGGTTGGCATAGAAGCCAAAACTTTCCAGCCGATGGCGACGGCCTTTATCCTTGCCCTTTTGGGCGCTCTTGTTTTGTCGCTTACACTTGCGCCGGCGTTGATAGCGTATCTCCTGAAATCCAACGCCGAGTTCCGGGAGACAAAAATTATGGCGTTTCTTGAGCGCGGATACAGGAAAATACTGGAGCTTGTTTTATCGCAAGCCCGCACAGTCATAACTGCGGCCGTCGTTTTGGCCCTGATAGGAATTATACTTTTTACAAAACTCGGCGCGGAATTTCTGCCCCAACTTAAAGAAGGAACGCTTGC
>JAITWQ010000030.1 GCA_031285215.1 Syntrophobacterales bacterium
AATGACTGGTGCCTTTCTGTTTTTGTTGATAACGCCGGTATTATCCGCTTCAATGACCGGTATAACATAGTGTTCAAGGTCGAAACCCACAACTCTCCTTCCGCTTTAGACCCGTACGGCGGGGCGCTGACGGGAATCGTCGGTGTGAACAGGGATCCCTTCGGTACCGGTTTGGGAGCGAAGCTGATTTTTAATACGGATGTGTTCTGTTTCGCTTCGCCCTATTACGACAAACCCATTCCGCCGCGCGTTCTCCATCCGCGCCGCATTTATGAAGGTGTTCGGGAGGGGGTCGAACATGGAGGCAATAAAAGCGGTATTCCCACGGTCAACGGCTGTATCGTTTTTGATGACCGGTACATGGGCAAGCCTCTGGTTTACTGCGGTACGGCGGGCATTATGCCGTCTCGTCTCAGGGATGGCAGGAAAACCCATAACCGGGAGATTCGTCCCGGCGATTTGATTGTGATGGCAGGGGGGCGCGTTGGCAAGGACGGAATTCACGGGGCGACATTTTCATCGGAAGAGCTTCATGAAGGCTCTCCCGTAACGGCGGTACAGATAGGCGATCCCATCACGCAGAAAAAAATGACGGACTTTCTCCTTGTGGCGCGGGACCGCGGGCTGTATCGCTGTATTACCGACAACGGCGCCGGAGGTCTTTCGTCGTCCGTCGGCGAAACGGCCACCTTATCCGGCGGATGTGAATTGGATTTGGCTGCGGTTCCCTTAAAATATGCCGGCCTTGATCCCTGGGAAATTCTCATTTCCGAATCTCAGGAACGGATGACCCTGGCCATTGCTGCCCAAAATATTGACGCCTTCCTGTCCCTGGCGGAAAAGATGGATTGTGAAGCGACGGTTATCGGCCATTACACGGATTCGGGATGGTTTCATATCCGTTATGGGGAACAGACTGTGGTTTATCTGGATATGAACTTCCTCCATAAAGGCTTGCCGCCCATGCACTTAAAGGCAAAATGGCGTCTCCCTGTCCATGAGGAACCTTCTTTTCCCGTTCCGGAAAATCTGGGAGAGGCATTGAAGGCCATGTTGGGACGCCTGAATATTTGCAGCAAGGAATCCGTCGTCCGGCAGTACGACCATGAGGTTCAGGGCGGAAGCGTCATCAAGCCCCTGGTGGGAGTAAAAAACGACGGCCCCGGTGACGGGGCGGTGATTCGTCCCCTCCTTGACAGTTTTGAGGGCATTGTCGTTGCCAATGGGATCTGTCCCCGTTACAGCGACATTGATACCTATCATATGGCGGCCTGCGCCATTGATGAGGCGGTGCGTAACGCCATTGCCGTAGGCGGCAGCCTGAACGAATTGGCGGGATTGGACAATTTCTGCTGGTGCGACCCCGTGCAGTCGGAAAAAACGCCCGACGGGCAATATAAACTGGCCCAGCTGGTGCGGGCCAACCAAGCCCTCTATGATGTGACCACGGTTTACGGCGTCCCCTGTATTTCGGGAAAAGACAGCATGAAAAATGACTATCAAATTGGGGACACAAAAATTTCCATTCCTCCCACACTCCTCTTTTCGGTTATGGGCAAGGTGGATGATGTGCGCAAAACCGTTACCATGGATGCCAAAAAACCCGGTGATTTTGTTTACGTTCTTGGTGAAACCCGCAAAGAACTGGGCGGCTCGGAATGGTATGCCCTCCATGGATTTGTCGGCAATACCGTTCCCAAAGTTGATGTCCAACCAGCCAAAGAACGTTACATTTACCTCGCCCACGCCATTTCTGTGGAACTGGTCGCCTCATGCCATGACTGCGCCGATGGCGGGCTTGCCGTTGCCATGGCGGAGACGGCCTTTGCGGGCGGTTTGGGAATAAAGTTAAACATTGATCTTGTTATCGCAGAGCCGGGAATGAGAATTGACGAACGCCTCTTTTCCGAATCGCAAAGCCGCTTTGTGGTGACCGTTTCCCCGGATAAGGCGGAGTATTTTGAGAAGGTCATGGAGGGGACCATTTTCGCCAGAATCGGCTACGTCACCAATGAACCCATGTTCGTTATCGAAGATCGGACGGGAAAACGGATTATTGAAGAGGAACTGGCAGAGCTGAAACAGGCCTGGCAGCAGCCTCTTAATTTTTAGCGGCAAAATTTGGGATATTACTTTTTTCAGAAGATGAATAAAAGGGGGCGATCTTATGGGAAAATCTACTGTTTTTGCGAATAACCAGGGGATTGCGAATAAGAACAGCGGCGATACTGTAGTAAGCAGCACTCCTGACGTGTGTCTTACACCGGTTGGTGGTTCCTTTGTTCCCACGCCGTATATCAATACGGCCGATTCATCGTCTCTTGCGGACGGCTCCAAGACGGTCACGATTGACGGGGCCATGGCTGCCATTGAAGGAAGCTGTTACAAAACAAGCACCGGCGATGAACCCGGTACCGGCGGAGGCATTGCCTCCGGGACGGTAGGCGATAAAGCGGTGTTTATAAATTGCTCCTTTGACGTAAAGATAGAGGGCAAGGGCGTTTGCCGTAACTTTGACCCCATGACCATGAATAACAGGAATACCATTGGTATTAACCAGGGTTCCACAAACAGCTCTAATGTCGGCAAAAAAGAATATGTTGCTGATGACACCTTTAAGTTTACCGTCTATGAATACTGTTCTTGGGACCATTATGACGAGGAAGGCAAAAAATTTAAACCGGGAACAATCCATAATAAACTTCTCCCCGGCGTAAAGTTCAGGCTGATCATGCGGGACAAGGATAAAAATTTTGTCGAGGAAAGAACGGTAACGTCGAATGAAAACGGCGTGGTCGAAATTGAGGAGGTTCCCGTAAACCACTTTTTTGACATCATCTTTGAGCCGGAAAATGCAGAAGATAATAATAAATACACCCTCCATTACAACTGCTACGCTGATTTTGACACAAATGACCCCACCAAAGAGGGTCCGCCGGCAGATATACACGGAAGGCCTCCTTATAGAAAATGTATGGAGCAGAACGATCCTGAAGGGCCTGTTCTTGAATACATAAAGACGGACTGCCAGTGCGGCAACAACCATACCGTCAGCATCGGCTATCCTTTCTCAATATTTGACGCCCACATGCACATTCAGAGCGGCAGATGCGCACCCATGGATTTTATCTACAAGCAAACTCCCTATGTGGGAGGTATTTTGAAACGGATCAATCTTTCCAGAGAAAAAATGGAAGGCCTCGGTAAATATTTCAAAGAAAAGTTTGTCCAGCAAGGGGAGAATCCGACGGATGTAAACGGCGGCGATTATCTCAAAGAACAGAAAAGAGCGCTGGAAGAATATTTTATCGGAAATTCTCTTTATAAGGACATTCTCAATATATCTTTCTGCGGCATCGTTATGCCCATGGATATGGAGTACAGCCATATAGACGGTTATTATGGCCTTAAAGCCTATAATCCCATCTGGAAGAACAGCGAAGAAGACAAAGTACACGGCGAGGCCGCTAACAGACCGGCAAGATACTGGACGCCGCAGCACGGCTACTGGAAAGGGTTTGTCACTCTGGTATGGGAATTTTTCACAAAACGTGATTACCGTCCGGTTAAGCCCGTTTCTCCGGGAGAAAAGTTGGAAATCACAAACTTTGCCACATTGGAAGAGTTTTACAGTTTTAAAAAGGAGGGAAAGACCGTAACAGGGGTATATTATACATTCCCTGAAAACGATCAGGATGATGGAGAGAGAAACCTGACAGGGTATGCCCCTCATTATATAAGTATAGATGCCATCCCCGCCCTTCTCTCCACACGGGAGACAGATGTCTATGAGAATTGGAGGAAACAGGTGGAACTCACGGAAAAAGCCGTTCTGACAAATCCTCTGCGGCTTCTCCCCCTGTATCATTACGACCCTCGCCGGTGGCAGACAGAACCGAACGGTAATGAAATACCCATGGATAAGGTATCAGTGGAGGCCCCTCCGGTAAAGAAAGAAGAAACGGAGCTTAACGGCTTATGCCTTGGTTTCAAGTCATACAGCCACCAGGGATGGCGGCCTTATGACTGGAAGAGGCTTCCCATTCTGGAAGAGTTTTATTACAAATGCGCTAAGTATGGCATACCGCTTCCCCAGATGGTAAGTGGGCAGTAACCAAGATAACAGAATATGATAAGCCAGGCGAACCCACCAAGACTTACCTTCTGCCCGTATCGGAGAAGTACCCTAACTACTTTGGCACGCCCATCCTTCTTCTGACTGATGTTTATGGAGGTTTTGAGCATGAGCAGCAAGCTTGGACGACAGACCCGGTAAGCTTTGTCGGCTCCAATCGCAAAAATATCTACCGCTGGGAGCTTACCAACGAAGCCCTCCGCCCTGAAATTAAAGATACAAGATCATACCACGACTACATTGTGGAAAAAGACTTGGAAAATCTTGCCAAACAGAAAAAACAGGGCCTCGGTGATAGTAAAAGATAGTTTTAAGATCGACATAGTTGAGATTTTTAGATATGCTTTGGGGGAGTTAATGACGCCCATGATGGTCCGCACTTTCCCCTGCGAGGTAGTTATTTAAAAGGAAACTAATGGATACAATTACACAATTTTTTTCAAATATCTGGAATGGCTTTTCCGAGCTGCCCCCCGCACGCAGGATATCCCTTCTGGCCACGGGGCTGGTAACCATTGCCATCATATTGGGTCTTGTTGTTTGGGCCAATCAATCAGAGTACAGGGTTCTTTTCTCCAATCTTGCCTCAGACGACGCCGCGAATATTGTTGCCAAACTTAAAGAGAAAAAAATCCCCTACAAAATTTCAGACAGCGGAGATTCTGTTTCCGTCCCCTCCGACAGGGTTACGGAAGTAAGGCTGGATCTGGCGTCTGGGGGCCTTCCGCAAGGAACCGGCGTCGGCTTTGAAATCTTTGACCGAAAAACTTTAGGCGCAACAGAATTTGAGCAGCAGCTAAATTTCCGGCGCGCCCTTCAAGGGGAGCTTGCCCGCACAATAAACAGTCTGGATGAAATACAACAAGCGCGCGTACATTTGGCCTTACCCAAAGACTCATTATTTGTGGAAGAACAAAAGAAACCAACGGCTTCCGTAACATTAAAACTGAAAAGCGGGCGGGTCATCCGCCCCGATCAGATAGACGGTATTACCCATCTTGTTGCCAGCAGCGTGGAAGGGCTTAATCCGGCGGATGTCATCGTTGTGGACAGCAAAGGCAATATCCTTTCCCGGAAAAAAGACGACTCCGGTTTTGGGCAATTAACGGCCTCTCAAGTCGAATATCGCAATAATTTTGAAAGAAGCATGGTCAGTCAGATACAAACCATGCTGGAAAAGGTTGTTGGACCGGGCAAGGCCGTTGTCCGTGTTTCTGCGGATCTTGATTTCAAAGTAATGGAACAGACGGAGGAGTTATATGACCCTGATTCGCCCGTTATACGCAGTACCCAAAGACAGACGGAAAACATTACGCCCCTTCCCAACGCAACGGCGGGCAGAGGCACGGAATCCAAATCAGACGAGGTAATCAATTACGAAATCAACAGAACGATCAATAAAACAGTGATGCCCGTGGGGGAAATCCGCAAATTATCCATCGCCGTTTTGGTTGACGGAAAATATACGACAGATGATAAGGGAGAAGAAGTCTATCAGGCGCGGGATAAGGCCGAACTGGATAAACTCGTTGACCTTGTCAGGAAATCAGTGGGATTCAGCGCCGCCCGCGGCGATCAGGTCGTTGTCACCGATATGCCCTTTCGTCCTTCCGCAGAAGATGAACTTGCACTTCCTTTAACATGGACGCAGCAGGTATCGGAATTTACCCCTTACTTGAAATATATTATTATATTGGTTGTTATCCTCTTCCTCTTCCTGTTCGTTTTGAAACCAATGATCGGCCTGATTTCAGACATAGGGCGGAAGCAGCAGCAACAGCCGGAACCTCCCGGCACGTTACCGGAAGCCGGTGAGGAAGGCCGGCCCATTGCAGATCATGTTTCGGAGGAAAGTAAAGTTCTGACGGATATAGACCTGATCAGACAAATGGCCGCGAAAGACGCAAAAAGATTTGCCGAGCTTCTGAGAAACTGGATACAGTAATCTTTTGCGAAATAAATATTAAACATCTCCCATAAAACAGGAACACCAGTATGACTAATGAAGAAAAGGCGGCTATTTTACTTTTATCCCTTGATGAAGATACTGCGGCGCAGGTGCTGAAAAATCTTC